>JBOHCZ010000401.1:0-4173 GCA_050699195.1 Streptomycetales bacterium | reverse complement strand
GCGTTCTCCTGGGCGGAGTCGTGGCGGGCCGGTGCGCTGCGGATGCGGCCGGTCCGCCCACCCGGGGACCGCCAGCTCGCCGCGGACCTCGCGGAGTTCCGGCGCGTCGCCTCCGACATCGCGCTGGCCACACTTGCGGGACGGGATCTCGCCGCGCTCCAGGCCCGGCGCCTGCGCCTCGAGCGGGCCATCCGCGACCGTTCACGGCACGCTCGCGGGGGCGCGGCTCCGGCGCGACCGCCCTCGAATGAGGCCCTGGCCGAGGCGCTGGAACGGCGTGCCCTGGTGGAGCTGATCAGGCTGGACGGTGGCCTGCACGCCGTCACGGTCGTCGAGGGACGCTTCCGCCTCCACGAGCTGGGGGCCTACCAGGATGCGCTGACCGAGCTCGAGTCGCTTCGGTTCGCGATGAACCGCATCGCCCGGGGCACGAGTGCGCCCGTGCGGGAGGCGGCCCTGCTGGCCTTCACGCACGCAGCCGGTCGGCTCGAAGCTCAGCTGCTCGCGCCCCTCGCCGCCGAGGTCGGCGACCGTGCGCTCGTCGTCGTACCCACGGGGGCCCTCCACGCCCTGCCATGGACCGTGCTGCCGTCGTGTGAGAGACGGCCGGTGTCCGTGGCGCCGTCGGCCCGGACCTGGCTCGACGCCTTCCGCCGGCAACCTTCGGAGGCCACCCGGACCGTGCTCGTCGCCGGCCCGGGTCTTGACCATGCGGAACCCGAGGTGAACGCGCTCACCGGCGCCTACCCGGACGCCGCCCGCCTGACCGGCGAGCGGGCGAGCGTGGCCGCCGTGTCGGGCGCGGTCGACGGCGCCGAGCTCGTGCACATCGCGGCGCACGGGCACTTCCGTTCCGACAACCCGCTGTTCTCCTGCCTGGATCTCGCCGACGGGCCGCTCACCGTGTACGACCTGGAGCGGCTGCAGCGGACGCCCCGGCGGCTCATCCTGTCCGCCTGCGAGTCAGGTCTGTCCGACGTGCGGCCGGGTGATGAGCTGATGGGCCTTGCCAGCGCTGTCTTCACGCTGGGGACCAGCACGCTCATCGCCAGCGTCACCGCAGTGCCCGACGAGGGCACCCGCGCACTCATGCTCGAACTGCACAGGCGGCTCAGTTCGGGCGCCGGTCCGGCCGCCGCCCTGGCGAGTGCCCAGCACGCCACAGGGGTCTCCGGATTCGTGTGCTTCGGAGCGGGCTAGGCCTCCACAGGGTCATCAGCGCCGGCGACATGCTGATCATCCTCGGTAGTGCACTGGGGATCGCCGCGTCCATGCGCCCGCCCGCCCCGGCCGCCGGTAGCGGACGACGACGCGGGATCATGGGGGTGTGGACCGGACATTCAGCCTGGACGAGGCCCGCACGATGCTGCCCGAGGTGCGACAACACGCCGAGGAGCTGATCGTCGTCCGCGCCGACCTGGTCGAGCTGGCGGGCGCGATCCGGACCGACGAGCGGTCGTCGCTCGGCGGCGTGCCGGAGGCGAAGGGCCTCGAGGCGCGCATGCACGAGATCCTCGAGTGGTTCGCCACCGAGGGCATCGAGGTCAAGGGGTTCGCGCCGATCATCGTGGACTTCCCCTCCGAGCTCGCCGGCGATCCGGTGCTGCTGTGCTGGCTCGAGGGCGAGCGGGAGCTTGACTGGTACCACCGCGCCGAGCACGGTTTCATGGGGCGGCGCCGGCTGCCTGCGGGTTGAGGCGCCGCGCCGGACCCGCCGGGGTCCGTCAGCCGGGCTCGCCCCCGGTCACCACCGGACGCGACGGATCGGCGACCCAGTGGCTCCAGGAGCCGACGTAGAGCGCTGCGGAGATCCCGGCCAGCTCGAGCGCGAGCACCTCGGCGGCCGCGGTGACGCCGGAGCCGCAGTACGCTCCAGCCGGCACGCCCGGGCCCACTCCGAGTGCGGCGAAACGGTCGCACAGCCGCTCGGGCGGCAGGAACCGCCCGTCCGGCTCGACGTTGCCGGTCGCAGGGGCGCTGACCGCCCCGGGAACGTGCCCAGGTACGGGGTCGACCGGTTCGGACTCCCCCCGGTAACGCTCCCGCGCCCGGGCGTCGAGCAGTACGCCTTCTCGCGCCAGCGCAGCGGCCTGCTCGGCCGAGAGCACCGGCATCGCTCCGGGACGGGCGACGAAGTCGCCGGGTACGGGGTCGCCGGGTACACGGGGGCCGGGTACAGGGACGCCGCCGGGCCGGCCGGCTGTCACCGGCCGCCCGCTCCCGGCCCACGCGCGGTAGCCGCCATCGAGCACACGTACCCCCCGGTGACCGAAGTGGCGCAGCAGCCACCACGCCCGCGCCGCCGACGACGCGTCGTCCTCGTCGTAGACGACCACCTCGCGGTCGCCCGACACGCCCGACCGGCGCATGGCCGCCTGGAACGCGCCGGTCTCCGGCAGGGGGTGCCGCCCGCCCGGCCCCGGCGGCCCCGAAAGGTCACGGTCGAGGTCGACGAACCAGGCGCAGGGGATGTGCCCGGCGCGGAAGGAGTCCAGCCCGGGGGGCCCGCCGAGCCGCCACCGGACGTCGAGCAGGGTCGGCGGCGCGACACCGGCAAGGGCGGCGTCGAGCTCCGCCACGCTGATGATCGGGCGCACGCTGCCATCGTCGCACGGCGCTCCGCCGAAACCGCCACGGCGGGCAACGCTCCGTGCGAGCCTGGAGGTAACGGGGCCGGGAGGGGGACCTATGAGCGAGGTGTGGTCGTACCCCGCGGGGACGCCGTGCTGGGTCGACCTGGGCGCGGATGACCGCGAGGCGGCCATGAAGTTCTACGGGGGGCTGTTCGGATGGGAGTTCGAGGTCGGCCCACCGGAGCTGGGCCACCACACGATGTGCTTGCTGCGGGGGCTGCCCGCGGCCGGCATCGGGGAACGCCCGCGGGCCGATGACGGGACGCCGCTGGCGCCGGTCGCCTGGACCACATTCCTTGCCACCGACGACGTCGACGCCGCAGCCGCCAGGTCAGCCGAGGCGGGGGGTACCGTCGTGATGGGCCCGATGGACATCGTGGAGGAGGGCCGGATGGCCGTCGTCGAGGACTCCACCGGGGCGGTGTTCGGGTTGTGGGAGGCGCACAAGCACAGCGGGGCACGCATCGTGAACGAACCCGGGGCGCTGTGCTGGAACGAGGTGGCGACCCGCGACCACGAGGGGGCCGGGGAGTTCTACCGCACTCTCTTCGGTTACCAGCTCGCCCCCTTGGACATGCCCGGCCCCTCCTACTCCACGCTCGAGGTTGCGGGTCGGAGCGTCGCAGGGATCCTGGGCATGAACGCCTCCTGGCCTGACGCGATCCCCCCGCACTGGATGGCCTACTTCGACGTCGCCGATGCCGACGTCACGGTGCCGCTGGTGCGCGACCTGGGCGGCGAGGTCCTCCGGGGGCCGCACGACTCCCCGTACGGGCGCCTCGCCGTGATCAACGACCCGCAGGGAGCCGTGTTCTCGATCATCGAGCTCGCGGGCTGAGGCACTGCCGGACCCAGCCGGACCCAGCCGGACCCCGAGGCAGGTGGCCGGAACGTTCAGCGGATCTCGAACAGCGGGATGCACTGCTCCGCGGGGGTCATCGACCCGTGGTGGCCGATCAGGGCCGACTCGAGGGGCTCGTTCGCGGGGGCGATGACGGCGACGTCGCCGTAGGCGGCCGCCAGCACGTCGCCGATGCGGGGCAGCACCCAGTCGGGGACCTCAGGCCCGAACCAGCCGTCGGTGACGGCCTCCTCACGGGACACCACCCACATCCGGTCCCCCAGCCGTTCCCGCCAGGCGGCCCGCACGTCGTCCGCGGCCCCACTGCGGGTGTAGACGTGGCGCGCACGCGCCTCACCGCCGAGGAGCAGGACGCCGTCGGAGAGGTCCGGCTCGCGGTCGAAGTCGACGCGGTGTTCGGGAGCGACGTCGACCATGCCGTGGTCCGCGGTGACGTAGAGCACGGCACCGGCGGGCAGCCGCTCGGCGAGCTGCGCCACCATCAGGTCGATCTGGCCGAGCTGCACCCGCCAGGCGTCCGAACCGCTGCCGTTGCGGTGCCCTGTGGCGTCGAGATCGCCGACGTAGACGTAGACCAGCGCCCGCTCCCCCGCGCGGAGCATCCGGGCGGCCGCAGCGACCCGCTCGCCGGCCCACTCGGCGGCCACGTAGCCGGCGCCGCGCAGCGCAGCCCTGGTC
>JBOHCZ010000400.1:0-7393 GCA_050699195.1 Streptomycetales bacterium | reverse complement strand
AGATGGCAGGCCATCGCCTCGCGGTAGCCCTGCAGCCCCTCGTGGTTACGCCGGATCTGCCGGGCGAGTCCCACGACCGCGCGGTCGGCCTGGAACTGCGCGAACGACGACTCGAGCATCTCCCTCGCGGTCTCGCGCCCCACCTGTCCGACGAGGTTGACAGCCATGTTGTAGGAGGGGCGGAAGCTGGAACGCAGCGGGTAGGTACGCGTCGAGGCGAGCCCGGCGACCGCCTGCGGGTCGAGGCCGGGCTGCCAGAGCACGACGGCGTGCCCTTCGATGTCGATACCCCGCCGCCCGGCCCGCCCCGTGAGCTGGGTGTACTCCCCCGGAGTCACGTCCGCGTGCGTCTCGCCGTTCCACTTCACCAGTCGCTCGAGCACCACCGAGCGGGCCGGCATGTTGATGCCGAGTGCGAGGGTCTCGGTGGCGAACACCGCCTTGTCCAGGCCCTGGGCGAACAGCTCCTCGGTGACCTCCTTGAACGTCGGGAGCATGCCCGCGTGGTGGGCGGCGACGCCGCGCTCCAGGCCTTCGAGCCAGTCGTAGTAGCCGAGGACGACCAGATCCTCGTCGGGGATGCCGGCGCAGCGGGTCTCGGCGTACTCGCGAGCTGCCCGGCGTTCCTCCGAGGTGTTGAGCCGCATCCCGGCGTCCAGGCACTGCTGGACGGCTGCATCGCAGCCCGCGCGGCTGAAGATGAACGTGATCGCGGGGAGCAGTCCCTCGGCGTCGAGCTTGTCGAGCACCTCCACGCGGCTCGGCACCGACGCTCGCCGCGGCGGCCGGCCACGCTGGCGGCCCTGCGCCCGGCGCTGCTGCTGGCTCCGGGAGAAGCGGACCTGGTCTCGGGAGAGCCGGACGAGCTCGGGATTGACCCGGGGGCGCGTCGAGGCGTCCTGGGGGCCTGCCGAGCCCCCGTCCCGGCTGATGACGAACAGGTCGTGGAGCCGCGCACCGACGAGGACGTGCTGCCACAGCGGGACCGGGCGATGCTCCTCGACGATGACCGTGGTGTCACCGCGCACCTCCACCAGCCAGTCACCGAACTCCTCCGCGTTGGACACCGTGGCCGACAGCGATACCAGCCTGACGTCGTCGGGGAGGTGGATGATGATCTCCTCCCAGGCGGCGCCGCGGAACGGGTCGGAGAGGTAGTGGACCTCGTCCATCACCACGAAGCCGAGACCGCGCAGGGTCGGCGAGCCGGCGTAGAGCATGTTGCGCAGCACTTCGGTCGTCATCACCACGACCGGTGCCTCACCGTTGATCGCGTTGTCACCTGTCAGCAGTCCGACCCGGTCGGCGCCGTAGCGCTCGACCAGGTCGGCGTACTTCTGGTTGGACAGCGCCTTGATCGGCGTCGTGTAGAAGCACTTCCGCCCCTGGGTGCGCGCGAGGTGGACGGCGAACTCCCCCACCACCGTCTTGCCTGAGCCGGTGGGGGCCGCGACGAGCACCCCCCGACCGGCCTCCAGGGCCTGGCACGCCGCCGCCTGGAAGGGGTCGAGATCGAAGGCGTAGAGATCACGGAAGTCCGCGAGAACGGTCTGCGCCTCCGCGTTGCGGCGCAGGGCAGCCGCGTAGCGCTCCGCGGGCGAGGACATGGGTCCAGGCTATGTGCGCGCCGGCCCGAGGACCTGCAGCGCCCCACGAACGGTCTCACACGTGAGCGGCAGCGCCCCCACCCGCTCCCCGTCGGCGTACGCGGTGACACCCGGCGCCTCCACGGTGACGCGGCGGGCGCGCCGCACCCTGACCACGGGATGATTCACGTGGCGGCCGGAGAACACGGTGGGGAACAGGCGTATGAACCGCCCCTTGGACAACGGTCCCACGACCACCACCTCCAGCAGGCCGTCGTCGACCGCGGCATCGGGGCAGACGCGCATCCCTCCCCCGTACGATGGGCCGTTGCCGACGGCCACCAGCATCGCGTCGGTCGACCAGCGCTCCCCGTCGAGGTCGAGAACGTAGGGCAGCGGCCGGAACTCCCGAAGCTCCGCGAGGATCGCGAGGTCGTAGCGCAGCCGCCCGTGGGGCCAGGTCATGCGGTTGACCCGGTCGTTCACCCGCGCATCGAACCCCGCCGCGAGCACGGTGAGGTACCACCGCTGTCCCGTCTCGCCTAGGCATCGCGTGGCGTCGATGGCACGCACCCGGCCCTCCGCGACGATGGCGGCGGCCGCCCGGGGGTCGCGGCGCGGCAGGCCCAGCAGGCGCGCGACGTCGTTGCCCGTACCGGCCGGGATGACCCCCAGGGGGATGGAGGTGCCCGCGACTGCCTGGAGCCCGACGTGCACCATGCCGTCCCCGCCGACGACGACGAGGGCGCTGGTGCCCGACTCCACGGCCGCGCGCGCCAGCATCGCCGCCTCAGCGGCATCCTTGCCGGTCATCTCCCGGACCCCGACCCCCGCCCGGCGAAGGTGATCGGCAGCGGCGAGCCCGTAGCGTGTGCCACGCCCCCGGCCGGAGGTCGGGTTGACGAGGAGAGCGATTTCGCGTGACACGGGAGCACCTTAGTGCCTGGGTGTTTTGTGTTTGTGTGGGTGTGGGAAACGAGTGCCAGGGCCTGTTATCTAGTCCTCAATCCGCGGGTGAAGGGTCCCGCGGACCGTTGTCGTGCACGCCGCCCGGGCTGGGGCGCGTGCCGACCTCCGGACCCGCGTCAGGGGATGTCGTCGAAGTCGCCGCCGTCAGAGGTGCGGCCGTTGTCACGTCCCCGCCGTCCGCCGGCTCCTGGCGTTTCGGGGCCGTCGTCTCCCAGGTCGAGCGGGGAGATCTCGTCGTCGGAGAGCTGGCGCAGCGGGTCCGCCAGGTCGCGGCGGCGTCGCCGCGCATCGTTGAGGCGGGCGATGCCGATCGCGATGAAGTACAGGATGGCGACGGGTGCCGCCAGGAATGTCATGGTCAGCGGGTCCCCGGTGGGGGTGGCGACGGCGGCGAACGTCACGATGCCCAGGATCATGGCACGCCACCAGCTGGTCATCCGCTCGGCGCTCAGGACGCCACCGAGGTTGAGCAACACGAGGATGAGTGGCAGCTCGAAGGCCAGCCCAAAGACCAGGATCATCCGGATGACGAAGCTCAGGTAGTCGTCGAACTGCAGCTGGTTGCTGGCCTGCTCGGGGGTGAACTCCGAGAGCAGGAGATCGACGGCCTTCGACATGACGACGTAGGAGACGGCGGCGCCGGCCAGGAACAGCGGGACGCCCGTGAGGACGAACGCGACGGAGTAGCGGCGTTCGTGCCGGTGCAGGCCGGGGGCCAGGAACGCCCACAGCTGGTAGAGCCACACCGGACTCGCGGCGACCAGCCCGGCGGCGAGGGACACCTTGAGCTTGAGCGAGAACGCGCCGAGAACACCCGAGATGACGAGCACCCCGCCGCCGCATTCGGCCTTGCCGACCCCCCGGAGGTCGTCGAGATCACACACCGGCCTGGACAGGAAGTCGATGATCGGGGAGTAGAAGAAGTAGGCGATGGTCGTGGTGAGGACGACGGCGACGACCGCCTTGAGCAGCCTGCCGCGCAACTCGCGGATGTGCTCGACGAGGGGCATGCGCCCCTCGTCATCAGTCGGCTGGCGCCGGGGCGCACGCCAACCCTTCAGGATGGTGGCCACCGCCGGGGGGCGCTCCTCGCTCTTGTTCGCCTATGTCGCTCACCGGTGCCGCCGGGTCGTCACCGGTGTGGCCGCAGGTCGGACCCGGCGGCTCAGCGCTCGGTGCCGCGCTGCGGCTCGGTCACCTGGCTGGTCTGCTGGTCCGGAACGCTCGCCTGGGTGCTCTGGGGGGGAGCCTCGATCTGGCGGGGTGCGGCAGCCGTCTGGTGGTGGTCGTCCTTGTCCTCCGAGTCGTCGTCGCGCAGGCCCTTGGTCTCGCTCTTGAAGATGCGCAGCGCCCGACCGATACCGCGGGCGGTGTCGGGCAGCTTCTTCGCGCCGAACAGCAGTATCACGAGAAGCAGGATGAGGATGATCTCGGTTGGCCTCAGGTTGGGGAACATGAGGGCTCCCTCTTAGCTATCGGGTGTCACTGCGATGGTACGCCGAGGGTCAGCGCCGGGCATACGGCGACTCCCGGTGAGCACTCTCGCGGTCTCGGTCAGGTGTCCCCGCCGCCGCGCTCTCGAGGGCGGTCGCCGCATCGGAGAGCCGGGCGCTCGCGTGGGCGACCGTGCGTGCGAGGTCCCGGCCGGCCAGCCACAGCCGGAACCCGAGGAAACCCAGCACCGCAAGGCCGCAGACGGCGAGCGGGACGTAGAGGAACACCCAGGACATGTATCGACACTAGCGGACCCGGTACCCGGCGGTGCGGTTGCGGTCTGGACGCCTGGGCGAGCGCAGCGCGCCCGCCCACGGCCTCAGCGGGGCTGGTCGTAGGCCGCGAGCGCCCTGGTCGCCGCTTCGCGGATCGACTCGACCAGCGCGGGCGGGTCGACAACCCGCCCGGAGGGGCCGAGCCGGAGTGCCAGACGGCGGGCCCAGGCGGGATCGGGGGTACGGAGCCGCAGCCGGAGCCCACCGCCGTCGATCTCCTCGGCGCTCTCGTACGGGTAGTACTCGGCGACCCATCGTCCTGGGGGTGCGACTTCGAGGGTCACGAGGAGATCGTCGGGTGAGGGCCGGAACAGCCCGGCGTCGAGATCGAGCGGCGCGGCCTCGCGCGGCACGTGGGCCGGCTCGTCCAGGATGGTGACCGCCAGCACCCTGTCGAGGCGGAACAGCCGCACACCCTCGGCGCGGTGGCACCACGCCTCGAGGTAGGACCTGCCGTCAGCGAAAACCACCCGCATCGGGTCCACGGTGCGCTCGGTCCGCTCGTCGCGCACCGGGACGTAGTAGTCCAGGTGCAGGCGACGGCCCCGATCCAGCCCGACCCGCACGGCGGTGAGCACGCTCTCCTTGGTCTCGAACTCGATCGCGACGTGCCCGCTCAGGGCGGCGGCGTCGCCGGCCGCCCGCTCGAGCTTCGCGATCGTACGCCGCAGGGCGTCGCGGTCGTGGAGCCCGGGGATCTCGGCCAGCGCCCGCAAGCCGACGAGCAGGGCGAGCGCCTCGTCCACGCCCAGCCGAAGCGGCCTGGCGATGGTGTCCGCGTTGCTCAGGTCGATCTCCCCACCCTCGATGTTCACATCGATGAGGTCACAGGGCAGGTAACCGGGCAGCCCGCACATCCACACCAGCTGGAGGTCCCTGACGAGCTGGTCCTCGCTCACCCCGAAGGTGCGCGCCACGTCGGAGACTCGGGCGCCCGGCCGCGCAAGCAGGTAGGGCACGAGGGAGAGCAGCCGCCCGAGACGCTCGACCGCCGCGCTGGCACCGCGCTCCACGCCGCTCATGGTGACGAAGCCGCCCGGTCCGGGGCCCGGTCCGGCTCCGCGGCGGCCCTGAGGTGGCGGATCACCACGTCACGGAGTTCGGATGGCTCGATGACGACCACATCGCTCCCGAACCCCGCGAGCCACGCGCCGAAGCCACGCGCGTCGGTGTAGGGAAGCTCGACGCGGTCCCATCCCGCCCCGTCGGGGGTCACGGCCAGCGCCTGGCGGCGCAGCGGGAAGCCCGCGCCGTCGCGGACGCGCAGTGCCGCCGTACCCCGCGGGCGGTCATCGCCGAAGGCGGCCACCAGGGCCCGCACATCGACCCCTTCGGGCGGCACGGCGGTGCCGCGGTCACCGGTCGGGCGCACCTCGCCGACGATGCGGTCGAGTCGGAACACCCGCGTGGCCTCCCGGTCCCGGTCGTGGCCGGCGAGGTACCAGCGGCCGTGCCAGCTCACGATGCCCCAGGGATCGACGTGGCGCTCATCGGCCCGCTGGCGGGCGGGAACCCGGTAACGGAAGCTCACCGGGCGGGCGTCGCGCACGGCCCCCCAGAGCGGCCCGAACGCCGGCTCCGCCGCGGTGACGCGCGGCTCGATGACCGAAAGGTCACGCGTCTCGACGCCGGCGGCGTGGAGCTTGAGCAGGGCGTCCGAGGCCGCGCGGGCCAGCGACGCCTGCTGCCAGACTCGGGCGGCCACCCCGAGCACCGCCGCCTCGTCGGGCTCCAGCGCGATGTCCGGGAGGGCGTACTCGCTCGGGCGGATGCGGTAACCGGCCTCGTCGTCGAACCACGCGCTGTTGCTGCCGGTTTCTAGAGGGATGCCCATTTCGCGAAGCTCGTCCTTATCGCGCTCGAACATCCGCTCGAAGGCGTCGTTGGTGGGGCAGTCACGGTAGCCCGGGACGGTCGCGCGGATCTCTTCCCTGGTGACGTACTGGCGGGTGGCGAGCAGACAGAGCACCAGGTTGAGCAGTCGCTCCGTCTTGCGGCCGGACATCAGGGCTCCCCCTTTCGCCCGAGACGCTACCGCGTCCTGCGGGCTCTCGCGGGAACACTCGCAGTGTGGCCGGTCACATGCTCGCGATCAGCTTCTCCACGCGCTCGTCCGCGGCGCGGAACGGGTCCTTGCACAGCACAGTACGCTGCGCCTGGTCGTTCAGCTTCAGGTGCACCCAGTCGACGGTGAAGTCGCGCCGGCGTTCCTGCGCCCGCCGGATGAAGGCGCCGCGCAACCGCGCACGGGTCGTCTGCGGGGGGACGGACTTGGCCTCGAAGATGGCGAGATCCCGCGCCACCCGTTCGACCCTGTCCTGGCGTTCCAGCAAGTAGTACAGCCCGCGGCGGCGGTTGATGTCGTGGTAGGACAGGTCGAGCTGGGCCACCCGGGGGGAGGACAGCGGGATGCCCGCCCGTGCCCGGTAGCGCTCGATGAGCTGGTACTTGATGATCCAGTCGATCTCCCGCGACACCAGGTCGAGATCGCCGGTGCGTACGGCGGTCACCGTGCGCTCCCACAGGTCGAGCACCTGTTTGACGACCCCGGAGTCGAGGCCGCGACGCGCCGCGAAGTCGCGTGCCTTGGTGAGGTACTCGGTCTGGATCTCCAGCGCGCTGGCCTCCCGGCCGTTCGCGAGACGCACCTTCCTGCGCCCCGTCATGTCATGGCTGACCTCGCGGATCGCCCGGATCGGGTTCTCGAGCGTGAGGTCGCGCATGACGACACCCGCCTCGACCATGCGCAGCACGAGATCGGTCGCCCCGATCTTGAGTTGCGTCGTCGCCTCGCTCATGTTGGAGTCGCCGACGATCACGTGCAGTCGCCGGTAGCGTTCCGCGTCGGCGTGCGGCTCGTCTCTCGTGTTGATGATCGGCCGCGAGCGGGTGGTCGCCGATGACACGCCCTCCCAGATGTGCTCGGCCCGCTGGCTGACGCAGTAGACCGCGCCGCGCGGGGTCTGCAGCACCTTGCCCGCGCCGCACAGCAGCTGACGGGTCACCAGGAACGGGATGAGGATGTCCGCGAGCCGGGAGAACTCTCCGTGGCGGGCGACGAGATAGTTC
>JBOHCZ010000399.1:0-10613 GCA_050699195.1 Streptomycetales bacterium | reverse complement strand
GTTCCGCGCACACTCGTGCGCAGGAGGTGAGTAAGGGATGAACCAGCGTTACGGGGTCGGGGCGGCGGGCCGGCTTCAGTCGCTCCTCGGTGTCGCCCTCGGTCTCGTGCTGGCGGCCTGTACCGCGCCCGGAGAGGACGTGGCGCATCCACGTCAGCAGGCCGCGAACGACGACACCATCAAGGTCGGCCTGCTCGCGCCGACCACCGGCACTGTGGCGGCCAGCGGGCAGGACATGGTCGAGGGCTGGAACCTGTTCCTTGAACAGCACGGCACCAGGTTCGGCGGCGCGACGATCGAGACCCTCCACGAGGACAGCGCCGGCGACCCGGCGACCGCGCTCAACAAGGCCGAGCGGCTGGTCGGGAGCGAAGGCGTCGACTTCATCGTCGGGCCGTTGCTCGCCAACGTGGGGCTGGCCGTGTCCGAGGAGATGAGCCGGCGAGGGGTACCCGTCTTCCTGCCCGTCGTCTCGGCCGACGATCTCACCCAGCGTGACCGGCTTCCCGGCGTGATCCGGGTGGGGGGCTGGACCAGCAGCCAGACCACTCATCCCATGGGGCAGTGGGCCTACGACCAGGGTTACCGGCGGGTCGTCACCGAGTGCACCGACTACGCGTTCGGACACGAGAACTGCGGCGGGTTCGTCAACTCCTTCACCGATGCGGGAGGGAAGGTCATCAAGCAGCTGTGGCACCCCCTGGGCGCCCAGGACTTCGGCACCTATATGGCCCAGATCCGCGCGGCCGATCCCGACGCGGTCTTCGTGCAGACCGTCGGCGCCGAGAGCCCGCGGTTCGTCAAGGCGTGGTCGGAGTTCGGGCTGAAGGGCGACGTGCCGCTGCTCGGCGCCGAGACGACACTGGACCAGTCGCTGCTGCGGGGCATGGGCGAGGAGGCGGTCGGGCTCATCTCGACCGGGCACTACGCCGAAGGCCGCCCGGCGGCTGCCACCCGCGAGTTCGTCGAGGCGTACCAGGACGCCTACGGCAAGCTGCCGTCCTACTACTCGGCCGCGACCTACACCGCGGCACAGTGGCTCACGCAGGCGATCGAGGACGTGCACGGCGACACGGGCGAAACGGCAGCCTTTCTGAAAGCCGTCCGGAGTGTCCAACTCACGGACTCCGCCATGGGCCCCATGAAGCTCGACGCGTACGACAACCCGATCTCCAACGTCTACATCCGCCAGGTCCAGCGGCGCGCCGACGGAGAGCTGTGGAACGTGCCGCAGGAGACCTTCGGGGAGGTCAGCCAGTTCTGGCAGTACGATCCGCAGCGCTTCCTCGAGCACCCCGTGTACAGCCGCGGGTACCAGGGCGCGGGCGTCTCCTCCGATCGGCCTTAGGGGGACCGGCTGTGGCTGCCGGTCCGGAGGACGTACTCGGCCTGGCGGACGTCGCCGTCCACTTCGGTGGGATCCGGGCCGTCGACGGTGTGTCGATGACGGTTCGACGGGGCGAGCGCTGGGCCGTCATCGGCCCCAACGGCGCGGGAAAGACGACGCTCTTCCGTGCCATCTCTGGGGAGGTGTATCCGACCCGCGGGCAGATCACGCTCTACGGGTCGGAGGTGACCCGCACCCCGCCCTATCGCCGTGCCCAGCGCGGCCTCGCACGCACCTACCAGATCACGAACCTGTTCTCCGGTCTGACGGTGGAGGAGAACGTGGTCGTCGCGGCGTACGGGGGCAGCCCCGCGCGGTTCCGCTGCTGGTGGCCCGTGCGGCTACGGGGCGAGCTCGGGGAGCGGGTCGACGCGGCCCTCGAACAGGTCGGGCTCTCGCGCCGCCGGCGCAGCGACGTGGCGCAGCTCTCGCACGGCGAGCAACGCCAGCTCGAGCTCGCCCTCGCCCTGGCAGGCCGTCCCAGCGTGCTGCTCCTCGACGAGCCCGCGGCGGGGCTCTCGGCATCGGACCGCACCGTCATGCGCAGCCTCATCGGAGGCCTGTCCCGCGACCTCACGGTCGTCCTCATCGAGCACGACATGCATCTCGCGCTCGACCTCGCCGATCGGGTCCTCTGCCTCGACGACGGCGCTGCGATCGCGCAGGGCACACCCGAGGAGATCCGCGCGGACGAACAGGTCCAAGCCGTCTACCTGAGAAGCGACTGATGCTCACCGTCTCGGGCGTGCACAGCTACTACGACACCGCGCACGTGCTGTGTGGCGTCGATCTCACCGTCGAGGCCGGCCAGGTCGTCGCGATGCTCGGGCGCAACGGGATGGGGAAGACGACGCTGGTCCGCTCGATCGCCGGGACGGAGCCGCCGAGGGTGCGTCACGGCCGCATCAGCTGGAACGGCGAGGATCTCCTCGGCCTGCCGAGCCACGAGATCGCCCGCCGTGGAGTCGGCCTGGTGCCGCAGGGCCGGCGGGTCTTCGCGAGCCTGACCGTGGAGGAGAACCTCACCACCACCGCGCGGCCACCGGCGAACGGCGCAGGGTGGGACCTCGACGCCGTGTACGAGCTGTTCCCGCGGCTCGCGCAGCGCCGTGCGAGCCGCGGCCGGTTCCTGTCCGGGGGAGAGCAGCAGATGCTCGCCATCGCGCGGGCACTCATGACCAACCCCACACTCCTGCTCATGGACGAGCCGTCCGAAGGGCTGGCCCCCATCGTGCTGCGGCACATTCGCGAGCGGCTCGAAGCGCTCAAGGGCGGCGGGCTGACGATCCTGCTCGTGGAGCAGAACCTCGGGCTCGCGCTGCGGCTTGCCGACCGCGTCTTCATCCTCGGGGAAGACGGGCGCATCGCCTGGCACGGCGAACCCGTCGAGCTGGAGGCCGATCCCGCCGTCAAGCGCCGTCATCTGGGGGTCTGAGCGAGCTGCGGGACCGCATGCTGTGCGAGCTGACCATCGAGATCTGGCAGCGGCACTCGGGGTTCCAGCGGGTCTTTCGCAGTAGGGCCACCTGCGACGATGTGCGCGATGGAGGTGGGGGCTGCCACCGATGAGCTGTCGCGCACATCGTCGTAGGCGTCATGGCCTCAGGACCCGATGCCGTACTGCTTCAGCTGACCACCGATCTTGCTGTTCTGCGTCTTGAGGAAGGTCTGGAACTCGTCGGCCGACTGGTAGCTGTCAGGCGTCGCGAAGACCTCCTTCTGGAACTTCTGGAACTTGGCCGACCTCACCGCTCCGCTGCAGGCGTCCGACAGCGCCTCGACAGTCGGGGGCGGGGTCTCGGAGTCCACCACGAGACCGCGGAACTGCGGAAGCACCGTGTCGGCGGGCACCCCGAGTTCGGTCGCGAGCGGAACGTCCTCGAAGCCCGGCACCGCTTCCTGGCTGAAGATCATCACCGGCACGAAGTCCCCGGAGTCCAGGTACTGCCGGACGTCTCCGAGCTGCTCGTACATCGCGTCGACCGAGCCGCCGAGCAGGGCCGAGTAGCGCTCGGTGGGCTCGGAGAAGGGCACCGCACGGAACTTGGCCCCCTGCGTCTTCGCGAGCGCGGCGAGCACGATGTCGTCGACGCTGTTGCGTCCCACCGTTGCGACGGTGAGCTCGCCTGGCTTGTCCTCGGCGGCCGCGGCCAGATCCTCCCAGTCCTGGTAGGCGTCCTTCTTGACGAGCAGAGCCGAGGGCATGGACTGCAGCCGGCAGACGCCGGTGAGCTCGTTGAACTCGAACGCCGAGACCCCGGCGGAGACGGTCGCCAGGGTGTCCTGGATGAGGACGGACGCGGAGTCGCCCGGGGCGGAGGCGAGCATCTTGGTCAGGCCCGTGTTGCCGGTCCCGCCTTCCACGTTCACGACCGGGACGTCGGTACCCAGGCTCTTCGCCATGCCCTGCGCCACGGCGCGTCCGACCTGGTCGGATCCGCCACCCGGCCCGAACGGCACGATCAGGTCGACGGGGCGGTTGAGCTGTGCCGGCCCTCCGCCTGCGCTGCCTGATGTCCCGCCCCCGCATGCGGCGGCGGCCAGACACATTGCCGTGACCCCCAAGACCGCTCTAGAACGTCGGAATTGCACCTTCACGAGGAATCACCTCGATTTCTCTGCAGAATCGGCTCTGCTTCCGGCGTGGCGCGCGGAACTCCATGTGCGGTAGGCGCGGTAGCCGAGGAACAGGATGACAAGGATCCACGCGACCATCAGGGTTCCGCTGATCGGCCGCATGAAGAAAATGCTCCAGTCGTTGTTCGACTGGATCATCGCGGTGTTGAAATAGCGTTCGGCGAGCGGGCCCAGGATCGCGCCGAGCACGAGTGGCGCCAGCGGATAACCGGCGCGGTGCATGAAGAAGGCGAGGATCGCTGAGCCCGTCATGATCCACACGTCGGACATCGATTGCCGCAGGGCGTAGGCGCCGATGTAGGCGAACAGCGCGACAAAGACCGCCACGTAAGGTTCTGGGATCCTGAGCAGGCGGATCATCGGTTTCGCCGCGAGAACACCGACCACGAACATGAGGAGCAGGGAGACGAGCAGGGCGGCGATGATGGTGTACACGAGCTCAGGTTGTGTGGAGAAGATCTGCGGGCCCGGCTGGACGTTGTGGAGGAGCAGCGCGCCGAGGATGACCGCGGTCGCCGCGCTCCCGGGGATTCCCAGCACGAGGAGCGGGATCAACGCCCCCGCCACGGTTGCCGTCGCGGCTGACTGCGGCCCGATGATCCCGTTGGGTGAGGCGTCGCCCACCTCGGCCCGGTGGCGCCCGAACTGCTTCTCGAGGCCGTAGGAGACGAACGACGCGACGGTCGCGCCGGCGCCGGGGACCCCACCGATGAGGGAACCCAGCGTGATGCCCCGGGCGAAGCTTCCCCAGCGTTCGCGGAGTTGGGCGATGCCTGGGATGGTGGTCTTGATCGTCGCCGGCTGCTGGGCGACACCCCCCGAGAAGTTCTCCCCGAATCTCTTGACGACGTCGCCGAGCGCGTAGACCCCGACCATCACGGCGAGGTAGTCGATGCCGTCGCGCAGGATCTGGGTGCCGAAATCGAAGCGGACCGTGCCGTAGACGTCGTCGACCCCTACGGTCGCGATGAGCATCCCGGCCATCAGCGAAATCAGGGCCTTGACGAGCGAGCTTTCCGAGAGCGCGAGGACGCTGGTGAGGCCGAGCAGGACGATGGCGAAGTACTCGGCCTGCGAGAACTTCAACGCGACGTGCGCGAACGGCTGCGCCGCGAAGGTGAGGAAGAGCCACGAGACGAGCCCGCCCGCGAGCGCCGCGAGCGCAGCCCATCCGAGGGCCTCCGCCGCCCGGCCGCGCCGTGTCATGGTGTGGCCGTCCCAGAGCAAGGGGACGTTGTTGGGCTCACCGGGGATGTGTAGCAGGATCGCGGTGGCCGCGCCGCCGTAGGTGCCCGCGACGTACGTGGCGAGCATCAGGACGACACCTGTCTCCGCCCCCATGCCGTAGGTGAAGGGCAGGATGAGCAGGACGCCCATGACGAAGGTGAGTCCCGGCAGGACACCGATCACCAGGCCGAGCACGACACCGAAGGCCAGCACCAACCAGTTCGTGAAGCCGAACGATGCGAGGGCGTCCAGAACGCCGTTGAGGGCTTCCATGTCACCGCCTGGTCAGTAGATTCCGAGGGCCGTAAAGAGCGCGACCGTCGCCTGGTCGAAGATCCCCACTCCCGTGGGCAGGGAGATGTAGACGAGCCGCAGGAAGACGTAGCTGAATACGGCCGCCGTCCCGATCCCCAGGGGCAGCGTGATCAAGAGCCGGCGGCGGCCCGCCGCGTACAGGAACACCGGCACGAACGCCGCGGTCGCCAGCGGGTAGCCCAGGTAGAGCGTTGCGAAGACATATCCGATGACCAGCAGCATCCCGGCGGCCAGCCGCGCGGGGTCGACGCGCGGTGACTCATCCGCCGCCCTGTCGGCCGCCGTGTCGGCCGCCGTGTCCGCCGCCCTGTCGGCCGCCGTGGGGTCCTCCGGCTGCGCACGGCGCATCGCCAGGAGCTTCTGGACGACCGGGCCAGCACGCACACCGCGAGGAGCGCGATGAGCACCCGCGGGTAGAGCGCCGCCCCCGGCCCTCCCTCGCTTTCCCGGAACCGCCCGGTGAGCCAGAAGAGACAGGCCGCGACCGCGAGCAGGGCGATATCCGGCACCAGGGTGAGCGCCCCGCTGCCGGCGCGGCGCTTCAGCGCGGTCCAGGCCGGGGATGGCCGGCGGCCCGGGGGGCCGTTCAAGGACCCCGCTGCCTTGGTCGGTGTCGCCATGGGCTCAAGCTCCGTTCACGACAGGGCGGCGGGGACCGCGAGAGCGTGCAGTACCTCGCCGAGCTGGCCCGGCACGTCGACGACGGTCGCCCCTGCGGCCCGCAGGGCCTGGACTTTCGCCTCACCTGTCCCGGTGTGCCCGCTCACGATTGCTCCGGCATGCCCCATCCGCCTGCCGGGAGGAGCGGTACGCCCGGCGATGAGAGCCAGGACCGGCTTGGACATGCCGTCGACGTACTCGGCGGCGCGTTCCTCCAGGGCGCCTCCGATTTCTCCGACGACGACCACCGCCTCCGTCCGCACGTCGTGGTCGAAGATCCGCAGGGCGTCGGTCGTGGTGGTGCCGAGAATGGGGTCGCCGCCGATGCCCAGGAACGCCGACTGCCCGTAGCCGGCGCGCACGAGGTTCAGGCACACCAGCGTCCCGAGGCTGCCGCTGCGCGACACGACGCCGACGTTGCCCGGCCGGAAGATGTTGGTCGCGAAGCCCGGCATGATGCCGATCGACGCCTCGCCCGGCACGACGAGGCCGGCGGTGTTGGGGCCGAGCACCTGCGCCCCCCGGTCGCGGGCGTCCGCGAGGACCTCCATCACGTCCTGGTAGGGCACGTGTTCTGTGAGCAGGACGAGCTTGCGCACGCCCGCCGCGAGGGCGTCCAGGGCGGCGCTCTTCAGCGCGAGCGGCGGCACGAAGAGCACGCTCAGATCGATCTCGTGGTTGCTGGCCGCCTCCGCCGGGCTGTCGTAGACCGGGATCTGGTTCCGGTCCCCCGCGGCTGCGCCTGCGGTCGCGGCTGCGGCCACAACCTGCCCGCCCCGCCCGGGACTGGCGCCGGCGACGACGCGGGTGCCGCACTCGCGCATCCTGGCCGTCCAGAACCGGCCCTGCTTCCCGGTGATGCCCTGGACGAGGACGGCGTCGTCACGGGTGACCAGCATCAGGCCTCCGTTCCCGTGGGTGTGGCTGTGGGTGTGGCTGTGGGCTTGGCGGCGGAGGACCCGCTGTCGCGGGCGGCGTTGCGCACCGCCTCGTTCACGGCGTCCTCCATCCGGTCGTGGGGCGAGATGCCCAGCCGGGTCCGGACCAGCCGGATGGCCTCCTCCTCGCCGGTGCCGTGGATGGTGAAGGTGATCGGAACCTGCGGTCCTAGCTCCTCGATCGCCGTGACCACGCCCGCTGTCATCACGTCCGTGCGGGCGAACGCGCCGCAGAAGTTGACGAGCAGGCTGCGGATCCGGGGGTTGCTGAGCACCAGCCTGAGCGCCGGCGTGGCTGCGGTGTAGGCGTCGCCGCCGATCTCGAGGAAGTTCGCCGGGCTCCCACCGTGGTGGTGGATCGCGTCGAGGGTCTCCATCGTGAGGCCGGCGCCGTTGGCCAGCACGCCGACGTCGCCGTCGAACTCCAGGAACAGGAAGCCCTGCCGTCGTCCCTCGCGTTCGAGCTCGGTGCCTCCCTCGGGGAGCTGCGCGCCGAAGCGCTCGACCAGCTCGCCGTGGCGGGGAAGCGCCCCGGGATCAAGGGTCAGCTTGGCGTCGAGCGCGATGACGTGCCCGTTCCTGGTCACCACGAGCGGGTTGATCTCGGCGAGCTCGGCGTCGACGTCGCGGTAGAGCCGGTACAGGTCCACGAGAACCGCCGCGATGTGCGCGACGTACCGCTCGGGCAGACCCGCAGATCTCACCATCGACGCTGCGGCGGCCATGCCGAACCCCGCCCGGATGTCGACCGCCTGCCGCAGGATCTGGTCGCCGACCTCCTCGACGTCCACGCCACCCGCGGTCGAGAACAGCACGAGAGGTCCCTTGGTCTCAGGGTCGCCGAGCACGGCGGCGTAGAGCTCCGCGGCGATCGCCACCTTCTTCTCGACGAGCAGGGAACCGACCTCGAACCCGGAGACCACCGAGCCCAGCAGGTCGGTCGCGCAGCTTCGCGCCTCCTCTGGCGTGGACGCGAAGCGGATGCCGCCGGCCTTGCCGCGCTTGCCGCTTTGCACCTGGCTCTTCAGCGCGACGGCGCCGCCGAGCTCGGCCGCCGCCTGCCAGGCCTCTTCCGCGGTGGTGATGACCCGCCCGACCGGCGTGCGGATGCCGGCCTCGGCCAACAGCGCCTTGCCCTGGTGTTCCAGCAGCTGCACGACTCACCGCCCGTAGGTGTCGAAGTAGCGCCCCCACAGGTCCTGCTCCGTGGGAACGCGGGGCGGGATCGGGCGGGCCAGCCGGGTGACGTTGAGGAAGTGCCGGTAGGAGAGGTTCTCGCTGATGCTGTTGCCCGCCCACGTGCCCGCGCCCATGGTCAGCGTGAACTCGAGACCGTTGTCGAAGGCCCCGCCGTTGCCGAAGCAGTGCGCCTGGTTCACGAGCACCCGGGCCACGCGCATCCGCTCGGCGACCCGCCTGGCCGTGGCGTCGTCCCGGGTGTGAATGCCGCAGGAGTGCCCCGCACCGCAGAAGTCGAGGATCCCCTGGATCCGGTCGAGACAGCTGTCGAGGTCGGTGTAGCGGTAGACGGTGAGGACCACCGAGAGCTTCTCGCCGGAGAACGGCCGGTCCGGACCGTACCCCTGCTCCTCGACCATGAAGAACTCGGCTTCCCGGGCTCGTGGGCTGTCGAGGCCGGCCAGCTCGGCGACGCGCTCCGGGGGCTGGGCGACGACCTTCCCGCTGAGCTTGCCCCCGCCGGGCCACATCGCCTCGCCCAGCCGGTCCTTCTCCTGCGCCGTGAGCAGGTAGCCGCCCTCCGCCCGCAGCGCCTGGACAGTCTCGTCGTAGACGCCCTCGTGGATGTGGACCGAGTTCTCCGACGAGCAGCTCGTGGCGTAGTCGAAGGTCTTGCTCGCCTTGATCTTGCGGGCGGCGTCGGCGATGTCCGCGTCGGCATCGACGATCACGGGCGCGTTCCCGACCCCCACGCCGATGGCCGGCCGTCCGCTGCTGTACGCCGCGCGCACGTTGTTCTGCGAGCCGGTCACGACCGTCATGTCGCAGCGGCGCATCAGCTCGTGGGTGAGCTCCTTGCTCGGCTGCGGGATGAACTGTACGAGCCCCCGCGGGGCGCCCACCTTGTCCAGCTCCGCGTGGATGTACTCGACGAGCAGCGCGCACGTGGCGGCGCCCTTCGGGGAGGGCGAGACGATGACGGCGTTGCCTCCCTTCAGGATCATCATCGCCTTGTTGGCGGGGGTGGCCGCCGGGTTCGTCGACGGGCAGACGGCGAGCACGACGCCGACCGGCTTGGCCCATTCGGTGATCCCGCTGCCGGGCAGTTCAGCGATCACCCCCACGGACCTGGCGCCGGTCAGGTCGCGGAGCGTGCCCAGCGTCTTGCGGCGGTTCTTGGCGATCTTGTCCTGCACCCGCCCGAGCCCGGTGTCGGCCACGGCCAGCTCGGCGAGCCGGCGAGCGCGGTCGGGCTGGTAGATCGCCCACGCGACGGCGGCGACCGCGTCGTCGACGCGTTCCTGGCTCCACGTCGCGAACTCGGCATGGGCCGCACGGGCCCTGGCGAGGTAGCCCGCGACGGCCTGGTGCGCTTCGGTCTCTGGCGGGAGCGTCGCGGTCATCGGGCTCACACCTCCGCGGGACGGTTGATGGCGGGCGCGGCGGGTGACCGCGCGGCGTGCCGGGATCCGTGCCTCGTCTGGACCGCCTGAACGGCGCTTACCAGCGCCACCGTCACGATGTCGTCGACGCTGCAGCCCCGGGACAGGTCGTTCATCGGGGCCGTGAGACCCTGCAGGATCGGTCCGATCGCGGCGGCGCTCGCCAGCCGTTCGGTGATCTTGTACGCGATGTTGCCGGCGTCGAGGTTGGGGAAGATGAAGACGTTGGCCCGCCCCGCGACCGTCGAACCGGCTGCCTTGCGTGCGCCCACCGACTCCATCAACGCGGCGTCGAACTGTAGTTCCCCGTCGATGGCGAGCTGCGGCTCGCGGGCGCGCGCGAGCTCGGTGGCGGCCCGGACGCGCTGCACGACGGGGTGCTCCGCGCTGCCCTTGGTGCTGAACGAGAGCATGGCCACGACCGGCGCCCGTCCCGTCAGCTGCCGGTAGGTACGGCCCGTCGCGACCGCGATGTCGGCCAGTTCCCCGGCGGTGGGCTCCGGCACCACCGCGCAGTCGGCGTAGGCCACGACCCGCCCGTCGTGCAGAGCCATCAGGAATGCGCCCGTGACGGTGCCGGCGCCGGGCGAGAGCCCGAGGACGTGGATCCCGGCCCGGATGACGTGCGCGGTCGGACGCGTGCTGCCCCCTACGCAGGCGTCCGCGAGTCCCGCCCGTACCGCCGCTGCCCCGAGGTAGAGCGGGTCGGCGGCGAGCCGCTCACGGGCCTCGGCTGGAATCTCGCGGCCGTCGTTGGCCGCGTCGAGCGCACCGGCCATGCGGGGGTCCCGCCCGGCGACGGCGGGGTCGACGACCTCGACCCCGCCC
>JBOHCZ010000398.1:0-15943 GCA_050699195.1 Streptomycetales bacterium | reverse complement strand
GCCCCGGCGTGGGCGGCGATCACCGACGAGGCACCGGCCATCCCGCCGAGGAAGAGGTAGGCGGGCACGTCCGGGCTCTTCCAGGTCGGCGGCTTGATGATCGGCCGCCCGTCGTACGACCGGTTCTGCCCGTCGGGGGCGATCTCGGGGGCCGGCCCGCTGCGCCGGTGCCGGTTCACTCCCGAATCACCGCCCTGCTCCCCACGAACGCGCCGGTCACGGCACCGGCGAGGTGAGCGCCGCGAGCCCGGCGTAACGCCACATGTCCGGGAGGTCCCGGGTGGTCACGACCGGGTCGGGCGGCAGCCCGTACACCTCCGGCTCGTCGAGCAGCAGGAAGAACGCCCCGGCGCCGCCGACCCCGTCGGCGGGGTCAGCCCGTAGAGATGCGCTTCTGGCACGCCCTGGGCGTGCAGCTCCGTCACACGCTCCTGGGCCCGTACCCGAAGCTCGTCGAGCCGCCCGAACTGGATCGAGTCGGTCGGGCAGGCGTTCGCGCACGCCGGCTCGAGCCCGCCGCCCAGCCGGTCGTAGCACAGCGTGCACTTCCAGGCCCGGCCGTCGCCCTCGCGGATGCCGATGACGCCGTACGGGCAGGCGGGCACGCAGTATCCGCACCCGTTGCAGATGTCCTCCTGCACGACGACGGTGCCGAACTCGGTACGGAACAGCGAACCCGTGGGGCAGACGTCCAGGCAGGCCGCGTGCGTGCAGTGCTTGCACACGTCCGACGACATCAGCCAGCGGATCCCGGTGTCCCCGAGGGCGGTGGACGGGGTTTCGCGGCCGTCCGCCAGCCCGGCGCCGTTCGGCGGGCCGGCGCCGGGCATGCCCAGTGTCGTGCGCCTGGTCGCCGGAGTCGGCTGGAGGCTCGGTCATCCGAGGCGTCGACTCGAGCCGTCCGGGCGACCGTGATCGTCGTACACGCAAGCGTCCTCGCGACGGCTCTCGGGGACGACGGCAGGGACCGGTGACCTCACGGCCCTGCCCCTGCGGCGAAGCCCTCTCCGGCCACTGCTGACCCGGTGCTGGGCGCTGCGGCACGACCTCACCGTGTACGACGCCGCATACGTCGCGCTGGCGGAGGTGCTCGACCTGACTCTCGTCACCGCCGACGCTTGGCTGGCCAAGGCGGCGGATACGCAGTGCGCTGTCGAGTTGGTCACCTGCGGTACGCCCAGGGCCCCTAGCCGCGGTGCGCTGTCCTTCGTGTTTCGAGGTGGGAGTTCAGCTCCGCGACGAGCCGGCCCACGCCACGCTCAGGATCCGGCCGCTCCCCGAGACCGGGGTTGAGCGCGAAGATCACGACCGCCCGCCCGTCGGCCAGCCGCGCCACCGGGCGCCCGAAGACCTTCCCACTCGTCTGCCCGTCGAGGAACCGATCGACCTGGCCGTAGCGCAGCCGCCGGGACCGCATCACGTTGCGGATCACCAGGTGGTCGTCGCGCAGGTACACGCCGATCATCGCGGTGCGCACCGTGAGCAGCAGGAACACCGACCCGATGAGCCCGTAGGCGATGCGCTGCCCGGTCGGCACATCCGGCTGCCCCTCCGGCAGCCAGTTCAGCGCCAGCGCACCCATCCATACGACGACCGCGAAATACATCGGACAGATGAAAAGCGGGATCGTGATCCGCCCGATCCGTCTCTTCGCTGGTGGGCTCACCACATCAGATCCACAGGTCGAGCAGGCCGAGCTTGAGTTCGTGCTCCATGCCAAGCATTAGGCAGATCAGCATCAGCAAGACGTCGGTGACGTGCGCTTCGCTCGACACAGCGAGCGGTGAGGCGAGACGTGACGCCCAGGCGAGCCGCCGGCCGTCGGGGGTCTCCAGGGACAGCGTGCCGCCGATCCCCCGCAACCGCACGACGCGGGGGCCGAGACCGTTCGCCTCCACCACGATCCGGCGACGGCTTCGCCGGAGCCCCCCGTGCTTGCGGAGCACCAGTGGGGCGCCGCGGAGAGTTCCGCGGATGCCGCTGCGCCACTCCTGCCGGCTGGGACTTCTGCCATCGGGCGAAACCGGCAGAAAGGCCTCCGACCCGTCGGGCGCCAGGGCCTTCGTCCCGGAACCGTCGGTCAACGTCGCGACGCGCAACTCACCGAGTGGTCCCTCCCGGACGAACACCTCGGCCTCACCGGTGCCGAACTCGCTGTTCTCCGGATAGACAATGCGCCGCTGGTAATACATCGGTTTGGTCATCCCGACTCCGCCTCCGCCTGCTCAGGTTCGCGCTCCGGCCACCGGGGTACCGGTGGCACGAGCGCCACGATCCGACGCCAGACGTTACTCGGCCGGGTCGGCTCCAGGCGTACCTGCGGATCCTGCGCATGCAGCGTGTCGGTGTCGGAGAGCCACAGCCCGCGACGGCCACCGTCGATCACGGTGACCGTCCTGGTCTGGGTCTCGCCGTCGCCGTCGGTCCAGATCGAGCTCGCCCGCCAGGAGATCCGGCGATCGACGAGCAGGTCGGCGACGGCGAGCTGGGCCGGCGCGGCAAGGCTGGTCTGCTCCGCGAGTACGGCAGCCGCGCCTTCCCGGCCGCCGCCCACCGCGACGTCGAACGCCGCATCCAGCGCGGAGCTGGGCAGCGACACCGGCTCCTCCAGCGCCGGTTTCGAGCGCGGGCCGAGCCCCACGACGTAGGTGATCGCCCAGGGGATGAGCACCGGCTCGACGCGGGACAGCTCGACCACCCCCGGCGCGTCGGAGACCCCGAGGACGGCGTCGCCCTCGTTCGCCCACACCGAGTGGGTGACCTCGGACTCGGCGATGAACGTCTCGATGAGCACCCGCAGCTTGGGCGCGGCGATCAGCTCGGCGAACCCCCGCAGCGGATAGCGGAGCCGCTCGCCCACCAGGGCGCCCTGCTGGCGCAGCACATCACGCAGCCGCTCACCGTCCGGGGTGTTGAGCTGGTCATGGTCGGGGTCCGATACAAGCAACGGGAGAAGGCTCAGCTCGTCGTCGCTGAGCCAGGCCTTGCCTCGTGCCCTGTCTATGGTCGCCATGAACATGTATCTAATCGAACGGGTTCAAGGCACCGCCAACGTCGCTGGCCACGTCGCCCGCCGTGTCCAGGGCGTCGTCGGCGAACTCGGTGCCGCTGTCCCACGCGTCTCCTGCGAACTCGGTGCCGCTGTTCCAGGTGTCCGTGGCGAAGTCCGCCACATCACCCGCCCGGTCGCCGGTCCAGTCCCAGGCCGCCCCGGCGCCCGCGGTGATCTCGTCGCCGTAGTGCTTCCAGCCCTCCGCGCCCAGCCACACCGCCCCGCTCACGATCACCGCGCCAGCGGTGACCGGGTTGGGAGCCACGAAGAACGCCGTCGTCGACGCGCCGAACGCGGTCTTGCCGAGGTCGGCGACGTAGTCGGCACCGTCCTCCTGGACGGCCTCGATCGGGTTCAGCGGGTGCTCGGTGACCAGGTTGTACCCGTCATAGACGGTGGTCGCCGCCGAGAGGGCGGCCCCGCCCCAGCGGAAGTACGGGGTGGCCTTGGATGCAGTCGACAGCCAGTTTGCGGCCGACGCCCCTCGCGGCAGCCGCGAGAGCAGTCCCGCGGTGACCCTGCCGCCCAGGCCGTTGTTCAGGGTGGGCAGCAGGCTGCTGACCCGGTTACCTCCGGCGAACGCGAGCTGCCACCACCGACCCGTGCCAGCCGCGCGAGCGAGCCCGACGGCCTCGCTCGACCACTGGTAGACCCCCCGCATCCGCAGCAGGCCCAGCGCCCCCGAGAACCCCAGCGCGGCGTCGTCGCCGTACCGGTTGATGAGGTCGCCGAGACCCTGCACCCAGCCAGGCGGACCCGAGTCGGCGAGCGGCTGCGCCCTGCCGCGCAGTTCGTCGTAGGCCCCCTGGGCCATCGCGCGGGCCTCGGCCATCAGCCGCTGGGCCTGGCCGATCGTCTGGGACGTCGCCTGCACCACGGCCGGATCGGTGGGCCCCAGCGGTGTCAGCGGGCCGTGCAGCAGACCAGAGGCGTCGAAGCTGGCCCCGACACTGCTGGCGATCTCGATCGCGCGCTGGGCGCGCTGTTGGGCGCCCTCGATCTCGTCGGCGAAGGAGCGCAGCGCCGGCGGCAGCACAGCCACCTGCTCGGCAAGCTGCGACGCGCCCGTGGAGTGTGTGACCAACGTCGCCCGCGCGGCATCGGCGGCCGCCCCCTGCCAGGCTCCCGACGTCGCCGAATGCGCCGCCGAAACACTGCGCTGCACCGAGCGCACCGACTCCGCGAACCGGTCGAGACGGCTCGCCTCCTGCCGGCAGCTCGCGGGATCACCCGGGATGATGGCCCGGACCAGACCGCCGCTCACCCCAGCGCCTCTCGGATCCCGGTGAACGACGCCGCGTTCCCGCCGTCGGTCGCGCTGTAGCCGGAAGCAGCGGCCTGGATCCGCGCGGCGTCCAGCGCAAGGGCGGTGACCAACGCCTCAGCCTCCGCGCCGAACCTCCCCAGCGCGGCGACCACCGCATCCGTGACCGGGCCCGCGTCCGGCGAACCGGCCGTTAAGCTCCGATCCCCCGCGAACTCCTCGCCCGCCCGCACCAGCTCGGCCTGGACGCTCCGCAGCCCTGCCGTGTCGACCCGCACGAACCCGCTCACCCCGAGACCGCCCTTCCCCGTTGAGATCCTGACGTACTTTTACCAAACCCCACGCCAGTACGGCAACCGTGGGTACGAGCGCGATCACCCCTTGCCGTCAAGGCCGGCGCGGCGCCGGTAGCGGTCCAGCAGCGCGTGCAGCTCCGGCCCACGCGGCCGCCTGCCGGCCCGCACGTCGCAGGTGGCCGCCTTGGCCTCCTGGATGTGCACGTTCGGGTCCAGCACGACCGCCAGCAGCTCGTTCGCGCTGTCTCCGGTCGAGAGCCCGTTCTGCCCCCAGTGGTAGGGCAGGCCGATCTGGTGCACGGTCCGCCCCTGCACGCGCAGCGGCCGCATCCGCTCCGTCACGCACACCCGCGCCTCGACCGCTCCCCGGGCCGTGACGATCGTGGCCCAGCCCAGGTGCTCGAGCCCCCGCTCGGCGGCAAGCTCGGGCGAGACCTCGCAGAAGAACGCGGGCTGCAGCTCGGAAGGTAGGCTGGGCCTGGCCGATGAACCGCCGCATCATCTACAACCGGGCCTCCGCCGACCCGGATGGGCGGCCCTGGAGCGAGCGCAAGGCCTACCTTTGGTGGGACGCCGACCAGCGCCGCTGGACCGGGCACGACGTCCCGGACTTCGAGGTCAGCAAGCCGCCCGACTACCGGCCGCCCCCGGACGCCAAGGCCCAGGACGCGCTCGCCGGCGACGACGCGTTCATCATGCAGACCGACGGCAAGGCCTGGCTCTACGCCCCCGTCGGGCTCGCGGACGGCCCGCTGCCGGCGCACTACGAGCCCGAGGAGTCGCCGCTCGCCAACCGGCTGTACGGGCAGCGGAGCAACCCGGTGCGGGAGGAGTTCCCCCGCCGCCGCAACCTCTACCACCCGGCCTGGGGGGAGCCGGGCAGTGAGGTCTTTCCGTACGTATTCACCACCTACCGGCTCACCGAGCACCACACGGCGGGCGGCATGAGCCGCTTCCTGCCCCCCACTCGGGGGCGACCCAGGACTGCTCCCGGCCGGGGCGGCGCCGGGCCGCCTGGTTGACCTCGTCCGCGAACACGCCGCAGTAGATCCAGCAGCCGCAGGCCGTGGAGCCGTTGTCGGCGAACTGGGTGTACGAGGTGAGGGCGCGCCCGTCCGGACCCACCCCGCCGATCTCGCGGAGCACGGCTGCCGCGCTGGGCTCCTCGATCGCCCCCTCCGTGGGGTAGTCCCAGGTGAGATCGAGGAGCGGGCGGTCGCGCCAGTCGCTGGATTCCGACGCGTCCTCCGCGTCGTTCCTGGCCGCCAGCTTGTCCCGGATCCCGAGGTGGTAGTAGAACCACAGGTCGCTGCGCTGGTCGTCGCGGGGCTCGACCGCCTTGTGGTGCCACTGCAGCAGCCGCTGGGTGTTGGTGAACGTGCCGTCCTTCTCGGTGTGGGCCGCGGCCGGCAGGAAGAACACCTCGGTGGGGATCTCCTCCGTACGCAGCTCGCCGCGCTCGATCTCCGGACCGTCCCGCCAGTACGTCGCCGACTCGATGAGCGCGAAGTCCCGTACCACCAGCCAGTCGAGGTTGGCCAGGCCGAGCCGCTGCAGGCGGGCGTTCGCCGAGCCGACGGCGGGGTTCTCCCCGACCACGAAGTACCCCTTGACGTTGCCCTCGATCTGGTCGAAGACGGTGCGGTAGTGGCCGTGGTTCCCGGTCAGGCGCGGCAGGTAGTCGAAGCGGAAGTCGTTGTCAGGGGTGGCCGCGTCGCCCCACCAGGCCTTCAGCAGGCTCACCGTGTAGCACTTCATGTTGCCCCCAGAACCCGGTGGCCCCCGCGTCGGCGGCCACGAAGGCCTCGAGATCTTGCTGGTGGTGGGCGTGCAGCATGGGGATGTAACCCGGCAGGAGGTTGAACAGCGTCGGAATGTCGGTCGAGCCCTGGATGCTGGCGTGCCCGCGCAGCGCCAGGATCCCGCCGCCGGGACGCCCGATGTTGCCGAGCAGCGTCTGCAGGATCGCGGCCGTGCGGACTGCACGCCGACGGTGTGCTGGGTCCAGCCCACCGAGTACACGAACGCCGACGTCCGCTCCCGCCCGGAGTTGTTCACCAGCGCCTCGGCGACCCGGAGGAACCGCCCCGCGGGCACCCCGCACACGTCCTCGACCGTCTCGGGGGTGTAGCGCGCGAAGTGCCGCTTGAGGATCTGGTACACGCACCGGGGGTGCTGCAGCGTAAGGTCCATCTCCGGCTTCGCCGAGAGCGCGGGCCCGCCGGACCCGGCGCATTCCGCCTGTGCCACCTCCCGCTGCGCGCGCTCGGGCATGTCGCGCCTTCCGGCCGCCGGCGCGGCCGCCGCGCCCTCGTACTGCCAGGTGCGGAACTGGTAGTAGAGCTCGTCCGCCTGGTAGCCGGAGAACAGCCCGTCGAGGTCCTCGGTGTCCTGGAAGTCCTCGCCCACGATCGCGGGGGCGTTGGTGTAGGCGCAGACGGGTCGACGTGGATGACGGTGGCGCCGCGTTGCTTCGCCTCCATCACCCACTGGAAGCCGACCGGGTGGCACTCGGCCATGTTCGAGCCCTGGATGACGATGCAGTCGGCGTTGGCCAGGTCCTGCTGGAAGGTGGTGGCGCCGCCCCTGCCGAACGAGGTCCCCAGACCGGGAACCGTGGAGGAGTGTCAAATGCGCGCCTGATTCTCCACCTGGACGACCCCGGGGGCAGTGTAGAGCTTCTTCATGAGGTAGTTCTCCTCGTTGTCGAGGGTCGCTCCTCCGAGGCTCGCGATGCCCATGGTGCGCCGGATCGCCCGGCCCTCCTCGTCGTAGCCCTCCCAGGTCCTCGCCCGTGTCTCGATCACCCGGTCGGCGATCATGTCCATCGCCTCGTCGAGGCCGAGGCGTTCCCACCCGATGCCGTACGGCCTCCGGTAGAGGACGTGGCGCTCCCGGTCAGGACGGGTCACCAGCTGGTGGCTGGCCGCACCCTTCGGGCACAGCCGCCCCCGCGAGATCGGGCTGTCCGGGTCACCCTCGATCTGGGTCACCTGGCCGTCCTGGACGTACACGTCCTGGCCGCAGCCCACCGCGCAGTACGGCAGATGGACTTGACGACCCGCTCCGCGGTGCGGGTCCGCGGCGTCAGGGCGGCGGTGCGTGCGGACTTGCTCGCCGTGCCGCGCCCCAGCGGGTCCCGGGCCCGCGGGTCCCCCCGTCGCGCAGCCCGGTGAGCTGGCGGTAGGCGGGCCATCGGCCGATCCATCGCGGGAGCCCCTCTGCGAACCGCACAGCGCCTCCTCTCGTTGGCCTGTCCGCCTCATACCTCACTTTGCTGGTTCAAACCCCGCGATATGCCCGAACACCCCCTAAGACGACGCCCCCGTCACGGCGACGGCCAGCAGGGCCCGCAGCGCCGGCTCGAGGCCGCGCACCGGCCCGCTGATCTCGTCGGTGAGCACCTCGACCAGCCACCCGCCACCCGGCCCGGGGACGCCGCCGGCCAGCACCGCGCGGTAACCGCCCGCCGCGAGCGCCGCCTCCTCGGCGGGGTCGTTGCCGGGCACGCCCACCTCGAGGACGAAGGCACCGCCTCCGGCGGCCGCGGCGCGCTGCGGGTGCTCGTTGAGATCGAAGGTCCCCCTGAGCGCGTCGCGGACCTCACGGGCCGGGCTCGGCTCGCCCGGCATGCGGTACACGGAGTACCGCACCGTACGCAGCACGACACTGCCACGCGGCACGTAAGACACCCACCAGCCCGCCCCGTCGACCAGCCTGGTCACCGTGTCGGCCACCGTCTCGAGGCGCGTGAGGGCATCCCCGTCGCGGACCTCGTCCAGCGCGACGAGACCGGCCGTGAGCAGCTGCGCCGGCTCGGCCCTCGCGAAGCGCCCGCGGATGCGGCGCCGCTCCCCGGGGACGGCGGGCTGGTCGGTCTGCTCGACGAGGGTCACCGTGGCGTCCGGCGGCTGCCCGCGGCCGGCCACGACCGGTGTGCGCGACCGGCTGCGCTTGGCCCGGTACTGCGCCGCGTCCGCGAGCCGGAACAGCCGGTCCGCACTGGTCACAGGGCCGACGGGGTCGCCGGTCGAGGCGACACCGCAGGCCACGCCCGCGCCCCGGGGCATCCCGGCGGCACGGCGGCACAGGTCGTCGGCGACGCGCACCGCCTCGTCTGAGGCGTGGCCCTCGATCAGGATGGAGAACTCGTCCCCCCCGAGCCGCGCCGCGAGACCTTCGGGGAGCAGCGCGCTCGAGGCACTGAGCAGGCTCGCCAGGTGCACCAGCAGTTGGTCCCCCACATCGTGACCCTGCTCGTCGTTGAGCCGCTTGAGCCCGTTGACGTCGCACACGATGAGGCTAACGACCGTACCGTCGCTGCGGTGGCGGTCGATCGCGCGGTCGAGCCGCTCGTCGATGGCCCGCCGGTTGGCAAGGCCGGTCAGCGGGTCCTGGTAGGCCAACCGCTCGATGCGCTCGAAGTGCCGCGCCTGCGCGAGGCCGGCCGAGATCTGGGCGGCGACGACCCCCGCGAAGTCGACGTCACCGGCGTCGAACGGCGGCTGGCCCGGGGCCCTGGTGGCGTAGAGCTCACCCCAAGCGTGGCCCTCCAGCACGATCGGGACCGACAGGCAGCAGTCGGCGCGCCTGCGGCGCAGCAGCGCCGCCTGTACCGGCGCGACCGTGGCCATGGTGGGGTCACCGGCCCGCAACACGCGGCCCGGCATGCGCTCGTCCGTCGCGAGCAGCTCGGGAGAGGCCGTGACCGCGTAGGTCTCGTGGCCGGGGAACGCCTCCTCGCCTGGGGCCAGGTCTCCGTCGTTGACGAGCACCCGGAGCCGGCCGCGCTCGCGCTCCCACACGGCCATGGAGAGGGAGGCGGCACCCAGGGCGCGCCGGGCCTCGGCGGCGCTGCGCCCCACGACCTCCTCGGATCCGTGCGCCCCGGCCACTGCCTTGGCCAGCGCGCTGAGCGCACGCAGCCGGACAGCGGCGCCCGGGACGCTTGCGACATCCACGGTAGGTCCCCCTGGGGTCGAAACAGCGGCCCGTGCTCTCGCCCCTCGGTGTACTTATCGGCATATTCGCCGACCAACCCGACCCGTACGGGTCGCCGGCCCCCGTGCCTGCGGGCGGACCGCCTGGGGCGAAGCCTATGCCTCGCCGCGGGGGTAGGGGCCGGTCCGCTCAGTGACCCTCCGGATCCGGCGCGCTCGGCCGGGAGCGCGGCCCGGCCCGCAGCACCTGGGAGGGCAGCTGGCGCCCCACGAGCCGTTCGGTCTGCGCCGCGGCGTCGATCAGGGCGTCGAGGTCGACACCGGTTCCGATGCCCATGTCCTCGACCATGTGCACGAGTTCCTCGCTGGCGATGTTGCCCGTGGCCCCGGGCGCGTACGGGCAGCCGCCCAGCCCGCCCACGGAGGCGTCGAAGTCGTCGACCCCCAGCTGGAGCGCGGCGAGCACGTTCGCGAGCCCGGTGCCACGCGTGTTGTGGAAGTGCAGGTTGAGCGGGGTCTCCGGGTAGGTCATGCGCGTCTCCCCGACCAGCCGCGTCACCCGGGAAGGTGTCGCCATGCCCGTCGTGTCGCCGTACGAGAGGCTGTCGGCGCCGTCGGCCACGGCCCGGCCCGCGGCCTGGAGCACCCGGTCGACCGGCACCTCACCCTCGTACGGGCAGCCATAGGCCGTCGAGACGACCACCTGACAGGTGGCGCCCCGCTCGTGGGCGAGGGTGATGATCAGGGCGATGTCGTCGAGCGACTCCTCGGTCGACCGGTTGACGTTCCTGCCGTTGTGGGTGTCCGACGCCGACACGACGACCTCGAGCTCGGGGAAGCCGGCGTCCAGGGCGCGCTGCGCTCCCCGGAGGTTGGGCACGAGCGCGGAGTAGCGGACCTGCGGGGCGCGCCGGACCTGGGACCACACCTCGTCGGCGTCCGCCATCTGCGGAATCGCCTTCGGGTGGACGAACGACACCGCCTCGATCCGGGAGACACCGGTGGTCGACAGCGCGTCGATGAGCGCCACCTTGGCACCTGTGGACACCGGCTGCTCGTTCTGCAGGCCGTCGCGGGGGCCCACCTCGCGCAGCGAGATCGCGCTGGGCAGGTCGCGCGCGGCTGTGCCGGGAAGTGCAGGCATGGCTCCAGTCTCACTCTCCCGCCCAGTTCGGCCGGCGCTTCTCGTTGAACGCGGCGACGCCCTCCCTGCGGTCGGCGGAGAACGCGGTGGCCCGCCAGGCGGCGTCCTCGATGTCGAGCCCGGAGCGCAGGTCGACGGCGGCCCCCAGCCGCAGCGCGCGTTTGGCGTTGCGCACGCCGACGGGAGAGTTCCCGGCGATCTGCCCCGCCAGCTCGAGCGCGGCCGCCCGCGCCCCACCGACAGGGACCCGCCGGTCGATGATGCCGAGCCGGTAAGCCTCGTCGACATCGACCCGGCGCCCCGTGAAGATCAGATCGGCCGCACGCGAGGAGCCGACCCTGCGGGAGAGCAGCTGCGTCCCTCCACCGCCCGGGATGACGCCGACGGTCACCTCGGGCAACCCGACGACGGCGGTCTCGTCCGCGACGATCAGGTCGCAGGACAGCGCGAACTCGAACCCCCCGCCGAGGGCGTACCCGTGGACCGCGGCGATGGTCGGCACGGGAAGCTCGAGCACACCGGTGAAGGCCGCCCGGTAGTGGCCGCGCTGGTGGGCCAGGTCGACGTCGGTGAACCGGTTGCGCTCCTTGAGGTCCGCTCCGACGCAGAACGCCTGGTCGCACGCGGAGCTCAGGACCACCGCGCGCACCGAACCGTCGACCGACAGCGCCGCCGCGGCCCGTGCGATGTCCGCGGCCATCGCCGTCGAAAGCGCGTTGAGCGCGCCCGGGCGGTCGAGCACCAGCTCGGCCACCGCGGCGCCCGGCGTGTCCGCGAGGCCCTGGCGGCGCAGCGTCAGCCCGGCGTATGTTCCCTGGTCCTGAGTCACACGGGCAGGCTAACGGGTCGGTCGAGCTGGCCCCTGCGCCGCAGTACCCGCGGCTCGACGATGCCGAGACCGCGTACGTGGCGACGCCGGATCGGTCGCGTGTCGTAGGCCAGGTCGGCGCCCAGCGCCTCGGCCAGGGTGCGGTCGACCAGCACGGTGCCGGGGCGGGCGAGGGACGTGAGCCGGCTCGCCAGGTTCACGGTGGAACCGAAGACGTCGCCCAGCCGGTGGAGCACGGTGCCGAACGCGACACCGACGCGAAGCTCGGGAACGACCTCCTCGACCGCCATCGCCTCCGCGAGCGCGAGGGCGATCTCCGCGCCCGCCGGCGGCGTGTCGGCGACGAAGAACACCTCGTCGCCCACGGTCTTGACGACCCTGCCACCCAGCTCGGCCACGATGTCGGCCGCCCGGCTCTCGAACGTCTCGATCAGGTCGGCGAGCTCGGGGGCGTCCAGGCGCCGGCTCAGCCTGGTGAACCCGACCAGATCCGCGAAACCGACCACGAGCTGCGCCGTCACCTCCTCGTCGGCGCCCCAGCGCAGCGCGCGATCCGTCGCGGCGGCCAGCTGGCGTCGCCACGTGTGCAGCAGCAGCGGCTCGAGCTCGGGCAGCAGCCGCTCGAGCTCCTCGTAACCGGACTCGCCCTCGATCCGCTCGGCGAACTCCCCCATCTGCCACTCGGCCAGGCGCGCCATCGTGTGTCCGAAGGCCCGGGTGATCCGCAGCGCCAGCTCGTGGTCGACCACACCCGAGGCGAGCAGGTCGCGCAGCCGGTTCAGCGCCGCCAGGTCCCGGTCGGTGAAGGCGCGTTCGTCGTCGCCCACGTCGGCGAACCCCAGCGCCCGCCAGAACCTGCGCGCCTCGTCGAGCGGCACGCCGGCCAGGTCGCACAGCTCCTGGCGCGTGTAGCGGCGCGGGCCGCCGAGCAGCAGCCGCTCCAGCGCCTCGCGGGGCTCCATGGCCTCGTCAGGGGGCGGCAGGCCGGTCACGCGCCGTCGATCCCGCCGTCGTAGTAGTCGGCGTAGCCGTGGTGGTCGTCGTAGCCGTCGTAGCCGTCCGCGTAGGCGTCCCGACGCCGGCGCATCTCGTCGTCCTCGACCAGACGGTGCAGATCCCGCTGGCGCCTTTCGACCCCGGGCACGTCGGCGAGCACCACCTGCCCGCGCTCACCGCCCGCCTGCACGACGACCGTGCCGCAGCCGAGCAGCCGGTCGAGCAGCGAGCGGTGGAAGAAGGAGATGTCGGTGATCCGGCCGAGCGGGATGTCGCGGCCCTCCCGGGCGAGCACTCCCACCCGGACGACGAGGCGCCGGTTCGTGGCGGCGTACGTGGTCGTGACCCAGCCGAGCCAGGGCAGCAGCGCCCACCTGACGAGGACGACGAGGGTGGCCGCGCCGATGGCGAGGCGCAGGCCGGTCTGGCCGTCCCCGCCGGGGACCCGTGCCGCGAGGAAGGACGCGACCGCCGGGGCCAGGACCACGAGCACGGTGGGCGGTACCAGCGCCTTCGCGTGAGGGTGCACCTCGAACTCGAAGCTCTCGTCTTCGCTGAGGCGCCGGGTGGGGAAGCCCATCACCAATCTCCATCACCGCAGGTGCACGACCTCGCCGGCACCGACCACGCGATCGCCGCAGGCGTTACGGACGACGAGCCTGCCGCCGGCGTCCACATCGACCGCCTCGCCGTGGAGCGTCTCGCCACCCGGCAACGCGACGCTGACCGCCCGCCCGATGGTGGCGCAGCGCGTGCGGTAGGCCGACCGCAGCCCGCTGCGCGGCGCGTCACCCCCGGCCTCGCACCAGGCGCCGTACTGGTGGGCGAGGTCGTCGAGGACGCCCACAAGCAGCGCGGCACGGTCGATCGAGCCGGCGCCCTCGAGCAGCAGCGAGGTCGCGCCGTCGGTGGGCAACTCGTCGGCGTGCAGCGACACGTTCAGGCCTACGCCCACGACGAGCGCGCCGTCGACCCGCTCGACCAGCACGCCGGCGACCTTCCTGCCCCTGACCAGCACGTCGTTGGGCCACTTGAGCTGTACGGAGAGGTCGGTCACGCGGGCCGTCGCGGTGGCGGCCGCGACGCCGGCGAGCAGCGGCGCCCAGGACCACCAGACGCTCGGCACGCCGCGCGGGCGCAGCAGCACCGAGAACGTGAGGGCCGAACGCGGCGGGGCGGTCCACGACCGGCCCAGCCGTCCGCGGCCCGCGGTCTGCAGCTCGGCCACGCGGACGACGCCCTCGGGGGCTCCCCCGCGGGCGAGCTCGGCCAGGTCGGCGTTGGTGGAGCCGGTCTCCGCGACGACGCGAACCTCCCGCCAGAGCTGCCGCCCGCCCCCGCGGGCCGCCGACGCACCGCCCGAGCGCGCGATCACGCGCCGGAGGTCTGCTTCACGCAGCGGGGGGCGTCGGAGGTCGGCGCTGGTGGATCGGGCGGGCACCCGCCCAGCTTAGAGCGCCTCGTCACGTGCGGACCGGTCACTCTGCGGCAGGCGCCTCGCCCATGTCGCCTCGACAGTGTCGCCACGGGCGGACGCGGTGTGGGACAAGCTGGAGGCGAGCACCGGCTCGCGACCGGCGGTCCGCGCGCGGTGGAGCCGTACGCTACAGGCGCGGTCGACCGACTGAAGGAGCAGCGGAGGAGCCATCATGTCCGAGATGTCCGAGGCCGGTTCCCCGCGGGGGGCGGACGCCGACATCCACACGACCGCCGGCAAGCTGGCCGACCTGTACCTGCGCTACGACGAGGCCGTCCACGCCGGGTCGCAGCGAGCTGTGGAGAAGCAGCACGCCAGGGGAAAGATGACGGCCCGGGAGCGCGTCGAGCTGCTGCTCGACGAAGGGTCGTTCCTCGAGATGGACGAGTTCGCCCGGCACCGGTCCACCAACTTCGACATGGCGGGCGACCGGCCCTACGGCGACGGGGTGGTCACCGGCACGGGCACCGTCGACGGGCGGCAGGTGTGCGTGTTCGCCCAGGACTTCACGGTCTTCGGCGGATCCCTGGGCGAGGTGTTCGGCGAGAAGATCGTCAAGGTGATGGACCTCGCGCTCAAGACCGGCTGCCCGGTCATCGGCATCAACGACTCCGGCGGTGCGCGCATCCAGGAGGGCGTGGTGTCGCTCGGCCTGTACGGGGAGATCTTCTACCGCAACGTGATCGCCTCCGGCGTGATCCCGCAGATCTCGCTGATCATGGGGCCCTGTGCGGGCGGGGCGGTCTACTCCCCCGCCATCACCGACTTCACCGTGATGGTCGACCGGACGTCGCACATGTTCATCACGGGCCCCGACGTCATCAAGACCGTCACGGGCGAGGAGGTCACGTTCGAGGAGCTGGGTGGCGCCCGCACGCACAACACCAAGTCGGGCAACGCGCACTACCTGGCGACCGACGAGGAGGACGCCATCGACTACGTCAAGGCGCTGATCTCCTACCTTCCTGGCAACAACCTGGAGGAGCCCCCCGCGTACGAGCCCGCCGGCCCGGCCGCTGACCTCGGGACCGCCGGGCTCGACGCCGAGCTCGACACGCTGGTCCCGGACTCCCCGAACCAGCCCTACGACGCGCACACGGTGATCGGGCACGTGCTCGACGACGGCGAGTTCCTCGAGGTGCACGCGCAGTTCGCGCCGAACATCATCTGCGGACTCGGTCGCGTCGAGGGCCGTTCCGTCGGTGTGGTCGCGAACCAGCCGATGCAGCTCGCCGGCACCCTCGACATCGACGCCTCGGAGAAGGCCGCCCGCTTCGTACGCACCTGTGACGCGTTCAACATCCCGGTCCTGACCTTCGTCGACGTGCCCGGCTTCCTGCCCGGCACGGGCCAGGAGTGGGGCGGGATCATCCGGCGCGGCGCCAAGCTGATCTACGCCTACGCCGAGGCCACAGTGCCGAAGGTCACGGTGATCACGCGCAAGGCGTACGGCGGCGCCTACGACGTGATGGGCTCCAAGCACCTGCGCGCCGACATCAACCTCGCGTGGCCGACCGCCCAGATCGCGGTGATGGGGGCGCAGGGCGCGGTGAACATCCTGTACCGCAAGGAGCTCAAGGCGGCCGACGACCCCGACGCCGCGCGGGCCAACCTCGTTCAGGAGTACGAGGACACCCTCGCCAACCCCTACGTCGCCGCGGAACGCGGTTATGTCGACTCGGTGATCCCTCCGTCGCACACCCGTGCCTACGTCGGCCGGGCGCTGCGCACGCTGCGCAACAAGCGCGAGACGCTGCCCCCGAAAAAGCATGGCAACATCCCACTGTGACCAGCAAGGAGCACCGCCCGTTGCTCCGCGTCGTACGCGGCGAGCCGACCGAGGACGAGCTCGCCGCGCTGGTCACGCGCGACGCGATGATCGGCACCGCGGTGGTGCGCGCACACGAGGCGGCGCGATGAACGGCGCGCACGACCTCGGCGGGAT
>JBOHCZ010000397.1:0-4024 GCA_050699195.1 Streptomycetales bacterium | reverse complement strand
GGAAGCGCTCGACCCGGCCGTCCTCGTCGATGATCGTGATGCCGAACTCGAGCGGGTCGGGCACGCGTTTGAGGCAGACCGTGACGAGGGCGCCCTTGTCCTTGTGGTAGCGGACCAGATCGGTGAGGTCGATGTCGGTCAGCGCGTCGCCGGAGATGACGAGGAAGGTGTCGTCGCGCAGCGCGTCCTCGGCGTTCTTCACGCTGCCCGCGGTGCCGAGCGGGGTCTCCTCGTTGGCGTACTGGAGACTCATCCCGAGGTCCTCGCCGTCGCCGAAGTAGTTGCGCACCAGAGACGCGAGGAACTGCACCGTCACGACGGTCTCGTGGCAGCCGTGCCGCTTCAGCAGCCGCAGAACATGCTCCATGATCGGCCGGTTCACGACGGGGAGCAGCGGCTTGGGCATGCTCGATGTCATCGGCCGCAGGCGTGTTCCCTCGCCTCCGGCCATGACGACGGCCTTCATCAGGAGGTCCTCCTTGCGTTCGGTCGTCTCAGGGTCAAGATGGTCCAGTTGCCCGCAGGTACCGGCGGCGCGGAACGCCGCCCCCGCTCAGGACCCCCGTGCATCCCCCCTCACCAGTTGCCGCACCTGGGCGACATAGAGGAATCCCGCCCACCAGTACAGCGCAGTACCCCAGACCACAAAGGCCCATCCGAAGATGTCGGCCAGGGTGGCGACGTAGGATGACCCGTCGCCGAGCAGCAGCAGCGGGAACGCGTAGAGCAGGTTGAACGTCGCCGCCTTGCCGAGGAAGTGCACCGGCAGCGGGCCGTACCCGTGACGGCGGAGCACCGGCAGGCACAAGGTCAGCACCACATCGCGGGCGATGATCGTCAACGTCAGCCAGACGGGAATGATCTCCCGGGCGGTGAGGCCCCCGAGCGTGGCGAGGATGTAGAGCCGATCTGCGGCCGGGTCGAGCAGCTGGCCAAGCCGGCTCTCCTGATGCCACCGTCGCGCGAGCTTGCCGTCGAGGTAGTCCGAGAATCCGCTGATGGCCAGCACGGCCAGCGCCCAGCCGTCCCGCTGCGGGCCTCCCCACTCCGGTGAGAGCACGAGCCACAGGAAGACGGGCACCCCCAGCAGCCGGACGACGCTGAGCAGGTTCGGGACCGTGAGAACCCGTGTGGTTTGAACCTCCGTCTCCTCGACCTCCATGGTGTGCCCTTTCCGGCGTTTGTTGTCTGATGTTGACCTTACCTGTGGGTCGGTGGGGTTGTGAGGAGGCAAGGGCCTGTTATCTTTCAGAGGATGGGGTAAAGAAACAGACATGGGATCCATCAGTATCGAACTCGTCGGAACACACCAGTACGTGGTAGTCATCTCCGGCTCGGACCGTGGGGGCAGGACGACGCGCCACGCCGTGACCGTGCCGGGGGCTCTGCTTGAGGACCTCGGAGACGCCGCAGCGGACGAGGCCGCCCTCGTCCGCGAGTCGTTCATGTTCCTGCTGGAACGCGAGCCCGCGAGCGCCATCCTCAAGGCGTTCTCGCTGGACGTGATCTCGACCTACTTCCCCGAGTACGTGTCCGAGATGCGCAGGCGGGTCGGGGACGGCTGACCGTGACCTGGATCGTGACCTGGATCGTGACCTGGATCGTGACCCGGCGGCCAACCGGCGGGGCGGTGGGAAGGTTGTCGGCCCCCCGCGGAGTTAAAAGGTAGGTGCGTAATCGTGTAATCAGCTCGTCCGGGAGGTTCTCATGGACGATCACGACACGGCCGGAGCCACCGGTGCGGGGGCGCACGGCACCGAGGAACCCCTGGACAGCTACTCGCGGGTTGTCACGGACGTGGCGGGCAGGCTCCTGCCCCACGTCGCGAGCGTGCGGGTACGTGCCGGGTGGCACGGGCAGGTCCGCGAGGGCACCGGCTCCGCCGTGATCTTCACCGCCGACGGCTTCCTCCTCACCAACGCCCATGTCGTCGCGGGTCTCCGGGGAGGCACGGTGGCCTTCTCGGACGGCGGCGAGGCCGAGTTCGACGTGGTGGGCGCCGACCCGCTCTCCGATCTCGCCGTCCTGCGGGCGCGCGGCGCCACGCCGCCTCCCGCAGAGCTCGGCGACGCCGACTCGCTGCGCGTGGGGCAGCTGGTCGTCGCCGTGGGAAGCCCCCTCGGCCTCGCCGGCTCGATCACGGCCGGGGTGGTCAGCGGGCTCGGCAGGTCCCTTCCCGCGCGCAGCGGGGCGGCCACGCGAGTCATCGAGGACGTCATCCAGACCGACGCGGCGCTCAACCCCGGCAACTCCGGTGGGGCCCTCGTCGACTCCACAGGCCGCGTGATCGGCATCAACACCGCGGTCGCCGGGTTCGGACTCGGACTCGCGATCCCCATCAACGCGACCACGCGGACGATCATCTCGGCGCTCATCCGCGAGGGCCGGGTGCGCAGGGCCTACCTCGGTCTCGCAAGCACGCCCGCCCCGGTACCTGGGCCGGTGGCGGCGCGCACCGGGCAGCGTGAAGGCCTGCGGATCGTCGAGATCGTCCGCGGCGGCCCGGCCGACCGTGCCGGTCTGAAGCCCAACGACCTGGTCCTCAGCGCGGGACGGGAGCGGGTGGGCACCGCGCAGAGCCTGCAGCGGCTGCTCTTCGAGGACGCCATCGGCCGGCGGCTGCCGCTGACCGTGCTGCGCAACGGCGCGATGGTGGACGTGATCGCTGTGCCGGTGGAGCTCTCAGAGGCCTGAACCGGCTCCGGGGGCACCGAGGCGCTACCCGCGTACCGTCACCATGGCCGGGCGTAGCAGGCGACGCTTGAACCGGTAACCGGACCGTACGAGCGTCACCACCGTAGGGGAGTCGGCGCCCGGCTCCGCGGGCTCCCCTTCGTGCTCGACGGCTTCGTGCAGCCGCGGGTCGAAGGGAGCGCCCGCTCCCGGGGCGAGCCTCTCGAGGCCCTCGGCCTCCAGGGGCGACAGCAGGGCGTCCCACAACGGCCGCGCGACCTCGGGGTGATGCGCTGCGGCGAGCTCGACGGCGTCGAGGGTCGGCAGCAACTCTCGCACCAGGTTCTCGGATGCCCGCTCGAGGTGCTCGGTCTGGCGGCGCAGCATGCGCTTGCGGTAGTTGTCGAAGTCGGCACGGGTGCGGCGGAGCTGTTCGAGATAGCGGTCCCGCTGGGCACGCAGCTGCACGAGCTCGTCGCCGGTGGAGGGCGGTTCTCCGGCGTCGGAGCTCACGCCGCCCCGCCGCCCCGGTGCCTGCCGCCGCCCGCCTCGTCGTCGTCGACGACCTCGGCCTCGACCACCTCCTCGGCGTCCTCCCCTGCCTTCTCCCCGGTGGGCTCGCCGGCGGGTGACCCGGCCTCGCCACCGGAGCTGCCAGCCGCCGCCTGCTGGCTGGCGCGTGCGTAGATCGCCTCGCCGACCTTCTGGCTCGCGACGGCGAGCCGCTCGGTGGAGCTGCGGATCGCGGCGACGTCGGACCCCACGAGGGCGCTCTTGACCTCGACGATCGCGGACTCGAGATCGCGCTTGACGTCCTCGGGGACCTTGTCGGGCTCCTCACGCAGCAGGCGCTCGGTCTGGTAGACCAGGGACTCCGCCTGGTTGCGGGTCTCGGCCTCCTCGCGGCGGCGCTGATCTTCCTCGGCGTGAGACTCCGCGTCCCGCATCATGCGGTCGATCTCGTCTCTCGGCAGCGAGCTCCCGCCCGTGATGGTGATCGACTGCTCCTTGCCGGTGCCGAGGTCCTTCGCCGCGACGTGGACGATGCCGTCGGCGTCGATGTCGAAGGCGACCTCGATCTGGGGGATGCCGCGCGGCGCCGGCGGGATCCCCGTGAGGTCGAACATGCCGAGCCGCTTGTTGTAGGCGGCCATCTCCCGCTCGCCCTGATAGACCTGGATCTGCACCGAGGGCTGGTTGTCCTCGGCCGTGGTGAAGATCTCCGAGCGCTTGGTCGGGATCGTGGTGTTGCGCTCGATCAGCCGGGTCATCACGCCGCCCTTGGTCTCGATCCCCAGCGACAGCGGGGTGACATCGAGCAGCAGGACGTCCTTGACCTCGCCCTTGAGCA
>JBOHCZ010000396.1:0-10791 GCA_050699195.1 Streptomycetales bacterium | reverse complement strand
CTCGAGCTCAGGCGCCGGGGCGGCGGCGTCGGCGTCGCCGGGCTGTGCGGCGGGGGCGGCCAGGGCGATGCCCTGGTCCTTCGGGTGCCGCGGGCCTGAGCGGCGTGCCCAGGAGCTGGTCGATCCCGGAGCTGGTCGAACGTGCCCGCAAGGGGGAGCCGCGGGCGGTCGCACGGCTCATCTCCCTCGTCGAGGACGCCTCCCCGCAGCTTCCTGACGTGATGGCCGCCCTCGCGCAGCTGGCCGGCAACGCCGTCATCGTCGGGCTCACCGGGGCTCCCGGGGTCGGGAAGTCGACGGCGACCACCGCGCTCGTGTCGGCCTACCGCACGTTCGGCAAGCGGGTCGGCGTGCTCGCCGTCGACCCGACCTCGCCGTTCTCGGGGGGCGCGCTGCTCGGCGACCGGGTGCGCATGCAGGACCACGCGACGGATCGTGAGGTCTTCATCCGGTCGATGGCCACCCGGGGTCACCTCGGCGGCCTCGCCTGGGCGACGCCGCAGGCGCTTCGCGTGCTCGACGCGGCCGGCTGCGAAATCATCCTGATCGAGACCGTGGGTGTCGGGCAGTCCGAGGTCGAGATCGCCTCGCTCGCGGACACGACGATCGTGCTGCTCGCTCCGGGCATGGGCGACGCCATCCAGGCCGCCAAGGCGGGCATCCTCGAGATCGGTGACGTCTACGTCGTCAACAAGGCCGACCGGGAGGGCGCCGAACAGGCCGCGCGGGAGCTGGGCCACATGCTCGCCCTGGGCGAGCGCCGCCAGCCCGGCGACTGGCGGCCGCCGATCGTGAAGACGGTCGCCAACCGTGACGAGGGCGTCGCCGAGGTGGTCGAGGCGATCGAGAAGCATCGTGACTGGCTCGTCCGGAGCGGCCGGCTCCGGCAGCGCCGCCATGCCCGGGCGTACGACGAGGTCGAAGCGATCGCGGTGACGGCGCTGCGCCGCGAGATGGGGGATCTGCGGGGCGGCAGCCGGCTCGACGCGCTCGCCGACCGGGTCCTGGCCGGCGAGATCGATCCCTACGTCGCCGCTGACGAGCTGGTCCGGGGACTCAAGCGGGCCTGAAGGGACCCGGTCGCCGCGAGAGCCGGTTAACCCGTGGTCCCGGCCGGCAGTTGTTCGGCGAGCCGGCGGGCCATCGCGTGCACCTGGCCGGCCCGGAACCGCGGGGGTCGGGTGGTGAGGTGTCCCCGCAGCCGGCGGGCGTTGAGCACCTTGACCCCGGCGGACTCGATCACCCCGCCGGGCACCGGGTGACCGTGCACCGCGACGATGGCCTCGGGATAGGCTGCGGCCTCGGTGCCCTCGACCTCCAGGACCCGAGCCACGAGCTCGGCGCGCTGCCGGGTCGCGGTGAGCGTCTTGGTCTGCGCACGACTGCCGTACCAGAGCGTCTTGCCGTCGAAGAGCAGCCGGGCGTTGTGCGACATCCACCGCTTGGTATCGATGACGAAGACACCGGGCGGCCCCACGGCGACGTGGTCGATGCTGGGAATGCCGTGCAGGACGATCCAGCCCTGCCGTTCGAGACGGCGCAGCAGCCGCGGAGCGGCGGGGGCGTTCGCCCCTCCCTGCTGCCAGCCGACGTTCGGGGCCTGTGGGGTGAAGATGACGTTGACTACGGCGGCCGCCACGAGCACCCCGAAGACGATGCCCAGGGTGCCGCCGAACACCGGGATCTCGATCCACGCGGCGACGGACCAGCCGACAAGCACCGCGCCGGTGCCCCACACCGGTAGCCAGCGCAGGGCGAGGCGCCGGCGTTCCCGCCGCCAGTTCTGCCGCTCGTCATCCTGGTCAGTGCTTGCCCTCATGGGCGGGGGTATCTCCGGTGTGTCCATGCCTGTACTCCTGTCGGAGTGCCCCTTGCCGAGCACGACGGAATAACCCTCAATCAAGGGATACGGTAAGCAATCCCCTGTACAGGACAAAAGGGATCGAGGCCATTAATATCGGCACACAGCGCTGCGCAGTCGCTGACGATCATGATCTTGCCGTCTACGCGGGACGCGTGCAAGCCGCGTCGCACCGTGCTGCGAGGGGGTGGCCCCGGGCGTCGAGGTTGTCGGAGGGGATCAGGTGAGGCGCCCGCCGACGACCCGCAAGACCTTGATGGTCCCCTTGATCGAGTCCGCCTTGTGGAAGGTCGTGTAGCTGACGTACACCAGCACGTTGCGCTTGCGGACGATGGTGTCGCAGTTGTGTCGCGGGAGGGACAGCCCGTCGGAGTCGGTGTTCGACCGGGACCTCACCATGGTCCCCTTGGCGCCGCCGGCCACGATATGCCGGACACCCTGGTACGTGGCGGCTCCCGCCTCTCCCGACAGGGTGGTCTTCGTACCCTTCCCGCAGGAGTCGGCGGCCTGCGCGGTGAGCGATCCGACCGCCGCTCGGGCGTCCGCCGTGCTCGGGAAGACGAAGATCCCGACCTCGATCGCGGCGGCGGTGCGGGTGTCGTTGCCGGTGGTGACGTAGCCCTGCCCGGCGTGCGGGACGCCCTCGACCCGTGCGTACACCTCGTCGCAGAGCGGGAGGAGATCGACTCCGACGACGTAGGGGTCGAAGTAGTCGACGGTGTCGCCGGGCACGAGCGTCTGGGGGGGCGGCAGGGCGTGCTCTGCCCGCCCCCCGGGCACGAGGTGGGACGGGTGAGCGGGCTGCGGCGTCCGGACGGCCCGCGATGGAGCCCGCTGCGATGGCGAGGGCGAGCCCGACTCGGCTGCGGTGGCGGACGTGGGCCCGCTGTGGGATGACTGCGGGGCCGACGGCCGCGTGGAAGGCGAGGTGACCGTGCCGGTCAGGTTGGTGTCGCAGGCGGCCAGCGGCAACGCGCTCGCCAGGAGCGCGCCCGTGAGGCAGGCGAGCAGGCGGGGCGTCATCGGTCTCCTCGGTGCGCGAGCGACGTACCGTACGAGCGGAAAGATCCTGCCAGAGGTCGTGCCGAGGTACTCGATCGACCGTCCAGAGGAGCTCCCATGATTCTTGCCTTCTCCGTGACACCTCTCGGTGTCGGAGATTCGGTGGCCGACCCGGTGGCCGACGCGGTCCGAGTTGTCAGGGAGAGCGGCCTCCCCAACCGTACCGATGCGATGTTCACGAGCATCGAGGGAGACTGGGACGAGGTCATGGACGTCGTGAAACGCGCCGTCGACGCCGTGGCCGCACGGGCCCCGCGCGTGAGCGTCGTGCTCAAGGCGGACATCCGCCCCGGGGTGTCCGACGGGTTGACCTCCAAGGTCGACAAGATCGAGCGGCGCCTCGCCGACCAGTGACCCGGGAGCGGATAGCGTGAGCGCGTGCCGAGGCCGCTGAACCTGCCGTTCGACCCGATCGCGCGCGCGGGCGAGCTGTGGGCGCAGCGCTGGGGGCCCTCCGAGGCGATGAAGGCCGTCACCGCCGTCATGCGGGCCCAGCAGATCCTGCTCGCCGAGCTGGACGGCATCCTGAAGACCTACGATCTGACCTTCGCCAGGTACGAGGCGCTCGTGCTGCTCGAGTTCAGCGCGAAGGGCGAGCTGCCGCTCAGCAAGATCGGCGAGCGGCTCATGGTGCATCCGACGAGTGTGACCAACACGGTCGACAGGCTGGCGCGCCAGGGGTTCGTGACGCGCCGGCGGAACCCGCGTGACGGACGGGGTGTCCTGGCGGCGATCACGGAGCGCGGCCGGGGTGTCGTGGACCGCGCAACGGCCGACCTGATGGCGGTCGACTTCGGTCTCGGGTCGCTCGCCCAGGAGGAGCTCGCCGAGCTGTTCGCGCTGCTCCGGCGGTTGCGCATCGAGGCCGGCGATTTCGAGGCCGGTGACCCCGGGGCCGGTTGATGCCGGGGCTGATGCCGCCGAGTCTCGCTGCGGCGATGGCGCGAGATAGTTGGACGTCCTAGTATCTTGGGTGGTGGGCGCACTCGTCACCTTTCTGTTCCCGCGTGCCCCCGCGAGGAGGAGCCCGTGGACTCCGGCGAGATCCAGGCCGGCCGGGAGCGCTGGCAGCGGCGGTACGACAGCGCCGTGGCGGGTGGGAAGGTGCGCGGTGCCGACTTCACGACGGTTTCGGGCCTCGAGGTCGACCCCGTGTACGGCCCGCGTCCGGGTGACCCCTACGAGGGCTTCGAGCGCATCGGCTGGCCAGGTGAGTTCCCGTTCACGCGCGGGCTCTACTCCACGGGATACCGGGGGCGGAGCTGGACGATCCGGCAGTTCGCCGGGTTCGGCAACGCCCGGCAGACCAACGAGCGCTACAAGATGATCCTGCGCTCGGGCGGCGGCGGCCTGTCGGTGGCCTTCGACATGCCGACGCTGATGGGGCGCGACTCCGACGACCCGCGCTCCCTCGGTGAGATCGGGCACTGCGGGGTGGCCATCGACTCCGCGGCCGACATGGACGTGCTCTTCGACGGCATCCCGCTCGGCGACGTCACGACGTCGATGACGATCAGCGGGCCGGCTGTGCCGATCTTCTGCATGTACCTCGTCGCCGCTGAAAGGCAGGGTACGGCAGTCGACAAGCTGGACGGCACCCTGCAGACCGACATCTTCAAGGAGTACATCGCCCAGAAGGAGTGGCTCTTCCCGCCCCAGCCGCACCAGCGCCTCATCGGCGACCTCATGGAGTTCTGCACCCGGGAGGTCCCCGCCTACAAGCCGCTCTCGGTCTCGGGCTACCACATCCGCGAGGCGGGTTCGACGGCCGCGCAGGAGCTGGCCTTCACCCTCGCCGACGGGTTCGGGTACGTGGAGCTTGGCCTGTCGCGGGGTCTTGACATCGAGCGGTTCGCCCCCGGCCTGTCGTTCTACTTCGACAGCCACGTCGACTTCTTCGAGGAGATCGCGAAGTTCCGCGCCGCCCGGCGAATCTGGGCGCGCTGGATGCGCGACGTCTACGGCGCCACGACCGAGCGGGCTCAGTGGCTGCGGTTCCACACGCAGACCGCGGGGGTCTCGCTCACCGCGCAGCAACCGGACAACAACATCGTGCGTACCGCCGTGGAGGCGCTCGCGGCCGTGCTCGCGGGCACGAACTCGCTGCACACCAACGCCCTCGACGAGGTGCTTGCGCTGCCGTCGGAGAAGGCAGCCGAGATCGCGATGCGTACCCAGCAGGTCATCATGGAGGAGACCGGTGTCGGCAACGTGGCCGACCCGCTGGGCGGCTCGTGGTATGTCGAGGCCCTCACCGACCGCCTCGAGGACGAGGCGGAGAGGGTCTTCGCGAAGATCAGGGACATGGGCGACGGATCAGCGCAGCGCATGATGACCTCGGGGATCCTGCGCGGCATCGAGGACGGCTGGTTCATGTCGGAGATCGCCGAGGCGGCGTTCCGCTACCAGCGGGCCCTCGAGAAGAGCGAGAAGAAGATCGTCGGGGTCAACTGCCACGTCGACACGATCGAGGAGCCCCTCGAGATTCTGCGGGTCAGTCACGAGGTCGAGCAGGAGCAGCGGCGGGTGCTCGCCGTCCGGCGAGCGGGCCGTGAGCAGGCCGCTGTCGACGCCGCGCTGGCCCGGATGGTCGAGGAGGCCCGCACCGACGCGAACCTGATCCCCGCGATGCTCGACGCCGTGCGGGCCGAGGCGACGCTTGGGGAGATCTGCGGGGCCCTCAAGCACGAGTGGGGTGCCTACAGCGAGCCCCCGCGCTTCTGAACCCCCGTGCGTCATCGGAAGCGTGACCCTCGTGGCGCAGCCGGCGGGGAGCAAGGGAGGATGGGGGCATGGATCCGTCCTCGATACCTGCACACGGAGCCGTTGACCTCGGGGCACTGCGGGCGTCCCGCCAGGCATCCGAGCACGCGGCGGACACCCCCAACGTCGTCGAGGTCACCGAGGCCAACTTCCAGACCGAGGTCGTCGAGCGCTCCCAGTCGGTGCCCGTCGTCCTCGACTTCTGGGCCACGTGGTGCGGCCCCTGCAAGCAGCTCAGCCCGATCCTGGAACGGCTCGCCACCCAAGGCGCGGGCCGATGGGTGCTCGGGAAGATCGACGTCGACGCCAACCAGCGGCTGGCCGCGGCGGCGGGTGTCCAGGGCATCCCCGCGGTGAAGGCTGTCGTCGGGGGGCAGATCGTCGGGGAGTTCACCGGCGCGCTGCCCGAGCAGCAGGTGCGCGAGTGGATCGACGAGCTGATGCGGCTCGCCGACGAGGTGGCGGAGCAACCGCCGGGGGCCGGCGACGAGCAGCCGGACGACGAGGCGGCCGACGTCTCGTCCACCGATCCTGCGGGTTCCGCGCGGCAGGACGCCTACCAGGAGGCGCACCAGGAGGCGCTGCAGGCCATCGAACGTGACGACCTCGACGGCGCGGCGCGGGCCTACACCGCGATCCTGGACCGCTCGCCGGGCGACCAGCTCGCGACGTCCGGTCTCGCCCAGGTCGGGCTCGTGCGGCGGACCCGGGGCCTCGACGTGGGGAAGGTGCGCGGCGAGGCCGCTGAGCGGCCCGACGACGTCGATGCGCAGTGCCGTGCGGCCGACCTCGAGATGCTCGGCGGGCACGTCGAGGATGCGTTCTCACGGCTGGTCGAGGTGGTCCGCCGCACCGCGGGGCCGGAGCGCGACCGCGCGCGCACGCACCTGCTTGGGTTGTTCGAGGTGCTGCCTTCCGACGACGCGCGGTTGTCCAAGGCCAGAGCGGCCCTGGCGAGCGTGCTCTTCTGACGCGCGGGGCCCTAGCCGGTGGCCTCATGCACCAGCCACAGGGTCCCGAGCGGAGGCAGCCGCACTGTCGCCGAGACCGGCTGGCCATGCCACGGCCGGCCCGTCGCCTCGACACGCCCGAGGTTCCCGAGGCCGCTCCCCTGGTAGTCGTGCGCGTCGGTGTTGATGACCTCCCGCCAGGTGCCGGCCATGGGCAGCCCCAGGCGGTACACCTCGTGCGACGTGGCGGCGAAGTTCGCCACGCACGCGAGCAGCGGCCCCTCGTCGGCGAAGCGCAGGAACGAGAACGTGGTGCCGCTCGGGTCGTCCGCCTCGATCCAGGCGAAGCCGGTGGGCTGGGCGTCGCGCTGCCACAGGGCGGGCGTGTCGCGGTACACCCGGTTGAGATCGCGGACCAGCCACTGCACGCCGCGGTGCTCGGGCCGGTCAAGCAGCCACCAGTCGAGGCTGCGCCCCTCGGCCCACTCGCCTTCCTGCGCGAACTCCTGGCCCATGAACAGCAGCTGCTTCCCGGGGTGCGCCCACATGTAGGCGAGGAACGCCCGGAGGTTGGCGAGCTGCTGCCGCCGGTCGCCGGGCATCTTGGCCAGCAGCGAACCCTTGAGATGGACCACTTCGTCGTGACTGATCGGCAGCACGAAGTTCTCGGAGTACGCGTACATCATCGGGAACGTCATCCGGCCGTGCTCGCGCCGCCGGTCGCCGGGCGCGCGCGAGACGTAGGCGAGCGAGTCGTGCATCCAGCCCATGTTCCACTTGAAGCCGAACCCGAGCCCCCCGAGGTGCGTGGGCCGGGTCACCCCCGGCCACGCGGTCGACTCCTCCGCGATCACCAGGGCGCCCGGGATCCGCCGGTACACGGTCGCGTTGGTCTCCTGCAGGAAGGCGACGGCGTCGATGTTCTCGCGTCCGCCGTGCGCGTTGGGGAGCCACTCCCCGTCCCTGCGGGAGTAGTCGAGGTAGAGCATGGAGGCCACGGCGTCGACCCGCAGGCCGTCGACGTGGAACTCCTCGAGCCAGAACAGCGCGTTGGCGACGAGGAAGTTGCGGACTTCGCGGCGGCCGTAGTCGAAGACCAGAGTGCCCCAGTCGGGGTGCTCGCCCCGCCGCGGGTCGGGGTGCTCGTAGAGCGGGCCGCCGTCGAAGCGCGCCAGCGCCCACTCGTCGCGCGGGAAGTGCGCGGGGACCCAGTCCAGGATCACACCGATGCCGGCCTGGTGGAGCCGGTCCACGAGGTGGCGGAAGTCGTCGGGCGTGCCGTACCGCGCCGTCGGCGCGTAGTACGACGACACCTGGTAGCCCCACGAGCCGCCGTAGGGGTGCTCGGCGACCGGGAGCAGCTCGACATGGGTGTACCCGAGCTCGCGGACGTAGGCGGGCAGCTCGTCGGCCAGCTCCCGGTAGGTGAGGCCCTGCCGCCACGAGCCCAGGTGCACCTCGTAGATGCTCATCGGCTCGGCGTGGGCCCGGGAACGTGCCCGGCGCGCCATCCACGCGCCGTCGTCCCAGCGGTGCCGCGACCGGTGCACCACCGAGGCGTTGCGCGGCGGAACCTCCGTGGCGAAGGCCAGCGGGTCGGCCTTCTGGCGCCACTCCCCGTCGCCGCCGAGGATCTCGTACTTGTACCTGGCGCCCTCGCCGACCCCCGGGAGGAAGGTCTCCCAGACCCCGCTGTCTCCGAGGGTCCGCATCGGGTCGGCCCGCCCGTCCCACGCGTTGAAGTCGCCCACCACCCGAACGCCGCGGGCGTTCGGCGCCCACACCGCGAACGACGTCCCGGCGGCCGGCCCTTCGGCGGTCTCGAGCGTCCTCACGTGCCCGCCGAGGACCCGCCACAGCTCCTCGTGGCGTCCCTCGGCGATGAGGTGGATGTCGAGATCGCCCAGCGTTGAGGGGAAGCGGTTCATCGGTGGGCAGCGCAGTCAGCTCGCGAGCCGGGCGATGCCCGCGAGCGGGATCGGCAGCCACGACGGGCGGTTGCGGGCCTCGTACATCACCTCGTAGACCGCTTTGTCGGTCTCGAAGGCCCGAAGTACGACGGCGTCGGAGCGCGGGTCGTGGCCCGCGGCCTCGGCGTAGCCGTCGCAGAAGGCCTCCCGGTTGCGCTCGGCCCACTCGGCCGCGCGGTACTCGTGCTGCCCGCTGCCCCCGTAGTCGATGAGCAGGTGGCGCGCGGCGTAGTCGTAGGAGCGGAGCATCGCCGCCACATCTTTGAGCGGCGAGTGCATGGCGCGCCGCTCGGCCATCGGCCGGGCCGGCTCGCCCTCGAAGTCGATGAGCACCCACTGCAGCGGGGACCGCAGCACCTGGCCGAGGTGGTAGTCGCCGTGGATGCGCTGGATCGGCAGCGGCGTGCGTACCTGGCCGAGGGCGTCGAAGATGTCCTGCAGGGCGTCGGCGTAGGGGGCCAGCTGGGGGACCGTCGTCGCGGCATGGCGGAGGCGGTCGCCCATGATCTTGGCGAGCGGGGCCACGGCGTCGCCGTTCAACTCGCCGGTCGGCAGCGTGCGCGCCAGGTCGCGGTGCACCTCGGCCGTGGCGGTGCCGAGGCGGTGGGACTCGGGCGCGAAGTCGCCGCCCACCTCGTTCGCGTGCAGGTCCGCCTCGGCATAGAGGTCCCGCACGCTGGTCAGGGCGAGGTCCCAACCCAGGGACGCGGTGGGGAGATAGGTCTGGATCATGCCCAGCGTCGTCACCTCCCCGTCCACCGGCATCTCGAACCAGGCGACCGGCTCGGCGACGTGCGGGGACCCGGCGCCCGCGAGCGTCAGCGTCAGCTCCAGATCCGGGTTGAGGCCCGGCTCGATGCGCCGGAAGAGCTTGCAGATCAGCGCGTCGCCGAGAATGAACGAGGTGTTGCTCTGCTCGCTGCCGACGACCAGGCTCGACAGCTCGGTGTCCAGCTCCGCATCCTCGGCGTGGTGGAACCGGACCGGGCCCATCTCGCTGCCGTCGCGGCAGAACCGCACCAGCCAGCGGGTCAGGTCGGTGTCGTGGGTCGCGTCGTAGACCACCATGGGCTGTGGGCTGTCATCCAGCGGGCCGATGACGGCGTGCTCTAGGCGGTGCGGGATCTCGTAGCGGCCACCGATCACGAGTTGGTAGGTGTCGAGGCTGTCGCCGTGGTCGACGGTCACGATCATGTGGGCCAGCGTCGGGTCACCCTCGATGAACACCGCCCAGGAGAGCACCCGCACACCCCGGACGGGGCGCCCCTTGCCCGCGAACCAGCGCTGCCGGGGCAGCCAGTCGTGCAGGAGCGGGACGACGCCCTCTGGCCCGTGCAGCCGGGTGCGGTCCGTCATCGTGTCCCTTCTATCCGCTCTGTCCGTTCTGTTCGAGGGAGCCGGAACCAGTAGAAGCCGTGCCCCGCGAGCGTGAGTAGGTACGGTAGCTCGCCGATCTCCGGGAAGTGCACCCCTCCGAGCAGCTCGATGGGGGCGACGCCCTCGTACTGGCGGAGATCCAGCTCGGTCGGCTGGGCGAACCGCGAGAGGTTCATCACGCACAGCACGATGTCGTCGCCGAACTCCCGGACGTAGGCGAACACGCTGGGGTTGCTCGACCCGAGCTCGATGAAGCGGCCGAGGCCGAACGCCGGGTTCTGCTTGCGGACCTCGATCATCCGTTTCGTCCAGTGCAGCAGCGAGTTCGTGTTGCGCAGCTGCGCCTCGACGTTGGTGACTTGGTGGCCGTAGACGGGATCCATGATGATCGGCAGGTAGAGCCGCTGGGGGTCCGAGGTCGAGAATCCGGCGTTGCGGTCCGGCGTCCACTGCATCGGCGTGCGTACGGCGTCGCGGTCACCGAGCCAGATGTTGTCACCCATGCCGACCTCGTCGCCGTAGTAGAGGATCGGCGTGCCGGGGAAGGAGAGCAGCAGCGCGGTGAAGAGCTGGATCTGGTTGCGGTCGTTCTCCAGCAGCGGGGCGAGCCGTCGCCGGATCCCGACGTTCGCCTTCATCCGCGGGTCCGTGGCGTACTCGGTGTACATGTAGTCGCGTTCTTCGTCGGTCACCATCTCGAGCGTGAGCTCGTCGTGGTTGCGCAGGAAGATGCCCCACTGGCAGCCGTCGGGGATGTGGGGGGTCTGGGCGAGGATCTCCGAGATGGGGTGCCGCTGCTCGCGGCGGA
>JBOHCZ010000395.1:0-6638 GCA_050699195.1 Streptomycetales bacterium | reverse complement strand
GCCCTACGCCGCCGCTCCCTCCGGCCACGGCTGCGGCCGAGCCGCCCGGGCTGGGGAGCCGGCGCCCGGCCTGGAGAGGGTGTTGTCCACCCGCCGGGAGGTCGCCCCGACGATGGACATCCCAAGGGAGGCGTGGCCGGACGCCGGCAGCTCGGGACGGGCCCCGCGCGGCCGCGGGTGACCTAGGGACACCCTGACCCAGGGGGACATCGACGTTGTGTCGTCGCGGCTATACGCACCATCCTCACCCGGCTGAGGCGCGCTAACCCTGCGGGCACCCGGAAATCCGCGCGAAATCCCGGAACCGCTCAGGAAGCCCCTCCACCGGTGCGTGCAGGGGGGGTGTGACTGTGCGCTGCGGGTCCGCCACGCCGTGTAACGCTTAGCATCCGGGTTACCGGGGCAGACCATGCACCTCCGCAGGCGGCTGCGAAGACGACGATCTCTCGGGGGTGATCAGTCATGGTCTGGCTGCCGGCCTTCTTCGTTGGCTTGTTCATGATCGTGGCCGGGTACGGTGTACTGCGGCGGCACGACGACGAGACGAAGCGATGGCAACGCGCCCAGGAGGCCCTGGCACGCATCGTGGCGTCATCGATCGAGATCAACCCCGCCCCCGTCCTGCCCACGCAGCGCCGCCGCCTCCTCCCCGCGCGTACGCGCGGCAGCGGGCACGCCGCGTGAGCGCGTACGCGGACCCCGAGATGCCCACCATCCAGCCGTCGCCCAGGCCCTGGACAGACTGCCCCGCGACACGGGCCGCCGTCCTGCCCGCCCACAACGCGACGCTCACCGCCCTCACCGGCTTCCACGCGGCGAGGGCGCGCCTGCAGGCCTGCACCGGCCACTCCGAGGCTGAGCATCTGCTGCTGCTGGCCGATGCCCTCCGCTGGGCGTACGCCGCCGACCGCGCCATCGCGATGCTCGACGGCACGACCTATCTCGGGGCACGGGCCTACGACCGCGACGGGCGCGTCCTGGTCGGCCTGCACTACGTGCGGACGCGCTGTGCCGACCAGTGGGCGCTGGCCATCAAGCGGACGGGTGGGCGCGGGTTCCCGCGACACCACGGCAGGCCGGTCACGTGCGTCTGGCGCGGACTGCGCGAGCTTCCCGCCCCGTCGCCCGGCCACTCCGACCCGCCGGGACGTACGGAGTACGCGACCTACCTCGCGGGACACGCCCCACGCGGCAGCCTGGACGCCGTCGCCCGATGGTTCGGCCGCGCCACCGGATGAGCGGATGACCTCGACCCTGCTCCCCCCGCTCCTGATCGTGAACACCTCGAACCGTCACCGCCATGATCGATCAGCGACAGGCCCGCCGATAGGCCCAGACGAATGACCATGGCCGGGAACATCCGAAGGGCGGCTGCCCACCGGTCACCCGTCGAGGTGCGCGCTCACTCCCCGGCGCCCTCCGGTGCAGGTTCGGCCGGTGTCGCCGGCGCGCTGGGGGGCGGTGGCGGAGGAGTCTCGCTCGGCGCGACGGGGGGCGGCGTCGAGGCCGGGGGCGGGGGCGGGGTCGTGGGAGACGGCGTGGGGGTCGTCGTCGGCGTCACGACCGGCGAAGGCGACTGCGGAAACAGCGTCGGCACCCCCGCGGGCTCCGGCAGCACCGGCTCCGGCGGCACGCTCGGCCGAGATGAGCTCGGCGTCGGCGACGGCGTCGGCATCGGAGACGGGGTGCCGGTGACGCCTGTCAGCACACCGCCGATCTTCGGGAGGGTGCCGGAGGCCCCGCCGACCGCCACGCCGATGATCACCAGGCCTGAGGCCGCAACGGCGGCACCCACCCGCTGGTGGTGCCGAACCCTGGCGCGCCGGCGCAGCTCAGCGCCCTCGAGCACACTGGCGTGCCGCTCGCCGTAGTTCGAGGCGCCGCGGAGCAGACCGTCGAGATCGAACTCCTCAGACATCGATGGCCTCCGTCGCAACGTCCTCGGTGAGAAGCCGGGCGAGGGCCGCCCGACCCCTGGACAGGCGGGCCTTGACCGTCCCGACCGGGACCCCTGTCTCGGTGGCGACCTGATCGACCGGCAGGTCGACGAGATGGTGCAGCACGATGGCCTGCCGCTGCACCGCCGGGATACGCCGGAGCGCCTCGACGAGCGCGACCACCTCGGGACCCGGTGGGCCGGACGGGGGGGAGGGTCCGTGGCGCTGCCAGGCCGCGGCGGCCTTTCGCGCACGCCGCCAGCGGCTGATCGCGAGCCGCATCGCCACAGTCCTTACCCATGCCTCCGGTGCAGCGGACATGTCCAGCTGCCCGCGTCGGTCCCATGCCCGCATGAACGCCTCCTGGACGACGTCCTGGGCCTCCGAGAGGTTCCCTGTGAGCGCGAAGACGTGGCCGGTAAGCCGTTTCGCGTATCTCCCATAGAACTCATCGAATTCCTCCGCGGTCATGCGGCTCCCTCGATGGCGATGGCTGTCCGCTGGTAGCAGGCCATCTTGCCCTGGCGGGTGAGGACGTGGTGGAACCGTGTGAACCTGCTGCGTCGTCGCTGGGGCCAGGTGTCGCTCGCGGTTCCTGCCATCGAAGACACCGCGGCACTCGTCGCAACCGTCCCGTTCCACGGGCCGGTGCCGGAGTGCCGATCCCGGGTCGCACAGCTGCGTCCCCGTGCGGCTCACCACAAGATCCGTCGCACCCGCAAGCGACATGATCGTTCTGGCGGCGTTGCGCTCACGGTGGGCGTGGGAAGGCTACGGATCAGCACTGCGGCCCCTCCGGGGCGATCGCTGGATGAGCGGTGTCACCTCGTATACCTCCAGGCAGCCCACCGGGTTGCGGACCGGTGGGCACGCGTCGAGCGCGGTCCCATGAAGGCACGGCCCCGCTATCGCCGTCAATATCAGCATTCGCGGCCGCATCCCAGGGTGCGTCCCAGGGTGCGTCCCAGACTGCGCCCCCGGGGTGCGCCCCCAGACTGTCCGTGGCAGCGATGCGCGCGGCGGCAACCAGGACCGGTTTCGGTGCGTAGACACCCGCAGATGGCCGTCGCCGGCCGGCCCTCGTTGGCCGCCACGCCAGGCGCCGAAGGGGAGGAGTCCAGGGCGGGGTTGGGCACCGCTCACCCCACCCTGGACCGCGGCACCACACCTCGGGACCATGGAGCCGCCAGGCGTCGCGACGTGACCTGCGGCTTCACTGTTGAAGCGGTGGCCGTCAGGCGATGGCGCTCGACGGTGCCGCCCGTCGGAGCAGCGGCCGTGCAGGTGGCAGTAGCGGCGTCAGGCCTCCGGCTCCCCCCGAGCATCGCGGAACCCCTCACGCAGCTGAGCGCAGGTACGGGCGAGCAGCCGGGAGACATGCATCTGGGAGATGCCGATCACCTCCGCGATCTGGCTCTGGCTCATCTCCGTGAAGAACCTCATCAACACGATTCTCTTCTCGCGTTCGGGCAGCGCTTCGATCAGCGGCCGCAGGCTCTCGCGGTCGAGCACCTTGTCGTACGCCGGATCCTCCGACGGGAGCGAGTCGGCGATCGTCACCCCCTGGTTCTCCCTGGTGGCGGGCTCGTCGAGCGACAGCGTGCTGTAGGCGTCGGCGGCCTCCTTCGCCTCGAGCACCTGCTCGCCCGTCACCACGAGGTGGCCGGCGAGCTCGCCAACGGTGGGCGAGCGGCCGAGCTCCTGGGTGAGCTGCGGGACCGCCGTGGTGAGCTGGAGGCTCAGCTCCTGCACGTCGCGGGGCACGCGCACCACCCACGCCTTGTCGCGGAAGTGGCGTTTGACCTCGCCGAGCATCATGGGCATGGCGTAGGTGAGGAACAGGTTCCCGTGCTGCGGGTCGTACCCGTCGACGGCCTTGATGAGCCCGATGGTCGCGACCTGGACCAGGTCGTCGACGGGCTCGCCGCGGTGCTGGTAGCGGGTGGCGACCGAGCGCGCCTGGGGCAGGTGGATCTCGATCACCCGGTCGCGCAAGGCGGCCCGCCGCGGGTCGCCTTGCGCGAGCGCGGCGAGCTGCCGCAGCAGTTCCTCCGCGGAGGGCCGGGCTTCGTCGCCTGCAAGCTGTGGCGCAGGCGACGTACGTTCCGCGTAACGGACGTACCGAGGACCCCTGGGCACGTCAGGCATGCGGGGCTCCCTGGTGCGCGCTGTCGCGAGCTGGCGCGGGCCGCACCCGGAGCTCGACCCGCATGGTGCCCTCCTCCAGGGAGGCTTCCGCGTGGTCGGTGAGGGTGGTCAGCAACAGCCAGGCGAACTCCTCACGGTCGGGCAGTTCAGCCCCGTCGACGGCGAGGGTGTCCATGCGGACCGCCATTTCCCGCGGGCCCACGGTGAACTCGGTGTTCAGGTGCGCGCCGGACACACTGCAGGGCAGCAGCATGGCCGCGGTCTCGGTAACGGCCAGCCGGAGGTCATCGATCGCCTCCACGGTGAACTCGAGCCGTGCCGCAAGGGCGGCGGCGCTGAGCCGCAGGAGGTGCAAGTACCCCTCGCTGGCGGGCAGCTGGACCCGCACCGCGTCGCCGATGCTGGGGGCCGTGGTGGGCGTCGAGCCGGTTGAGAGCGCCATCAGCGGTCCTCACGTCTGCTTCCGCCGGAGATCAGTCGCCCCGGCCCGCACCGGGGCCGGCCGTGGCGCCCCCATGGCCTGGAGCAGCCAGGGCGTCCGCCACGGAGGCGAATGTGGGGATCATGTCGGTCATGCCCGCGACGTCGAACACCTTGGCGACGTTCGGCCGCAGCCCGGCCAGCTTCAGCGACCCGCCCTCGCCGATCACCCGTTTCAACGTGGTGACCACCACGCCAAGACCGGTGGAATCGCAGAGGGTGACCTCGGAGAAGTCCAGTACCAGGTGGTGGTGGCCGGCGTCGCCCAGCCGGTCCAGCCGTTGCCGCAAGCGGGGCGAGGTGGCGATGTCGACCTCCCCCGCGAGTGTGACGACCTGGTGGCCGGAGTGTTCGGCCACGGTCACCGTCACGGGCTCCATGACGTCCCCCAAAGTCGATCATCATGGGTGGTGCACCCTCTCAGCCTCGTGACTCGAGGCCGGTTTAGGTGCTTTACGCGAACATGTCAACTTAGATTGATCTTTGTCGTGTTACACGCAGACATCGGCGTAACGGAGATATCCATCTCTCCCGCCACAATAGGCGCCCTCGCGCCACAGGGAAGACCCACGGCCCACCGGTCGCCGCCGTCCGAGGCGGAATGCCCGAATTTGCGGTATACACTCGTGTATACAGGATGCGGTGACGGGTTTCGTTGCCGCGGCCTCCTGGGTACACGGAAATCAGAGTTTGGCCCCGCAAGGAGACGTTCCGGCATGACCCCCACCTCCCACCCTGTGGCCGCCAGGGTTGAGCCACGCCGCCGGGCAGTCCCACCCCCGTCCACCGACGAGATCACGGCTCGGTACGCTCCCCCTCGCGGCCTCGAGCAAGCATGCGCCGCAGACCACTACCACCGCGAGTGGCTGGCGATGATCAGCGACCGCGACAACCAGCGGAACCGGGCGGACGCCGCCGAGAACCAGCTCGCCAGGACCCACCAGGCTGCGAGGCGTATCCGCGACGACCTCACCGAGGCCCTGGTGTCGCTGCGATCCGCCGCCGGGGCGGCGCCCCAGGCCTCCGCTGATGTGGCGGAGCCCGCGGCCCGCCTTGCCGCCCTCAAGGCCGGGCTCGATCGGCTCATCGACGTGGACGAGGCCCGATTCGCCTAGCGCGGCGACCCGTACGCTCGGCACTCACCGTGCTTCGCCGGGTCTGCACAGCGCCCGCGGGAACAGCGCGGCCAGGCCCAGCACCGCCGCGCAGGGCAGCAGCGGGATCGACGGGAGCTGATAGCGCCAGGAGAAGGCGAAGGCAGCCGCTGCCAGCAACAACACAAGACCGGTGCCGGACACCAGCAGCGCGGGCCACAGCAGGCGGTACTGTCGCACGCCGCCGAGCACCGCCGCCGCCAACGCCACCAGGGGGGCGGCGACGCCGAGCAGGAACAGCCCACCGCGGGTGTAGACCACGGACTGGTAGTCGCGGAGGAACCGGGCAGGACCCGGGTCCACGCTGGGCCCCTCGCCGCCGTACTGCCGCACGGTCTCCCCGGTGTCGTAGGCGCCCAGCCCGCTGTCCTTGACCTCGGTGTCGAACCGCCAGACCTCGAGCGGCCAGGTGTCCACCGGCTGCCACCGCGCCCAGGAGAACCCGCGCAGGAAGTCTTCGGCCACCGCGCCGGCGACGTCGAGTGGCTGGTTGCGCGCCACCCGCACCCCGAACTGCCGCAACGCGTCGTAGCGGCCCACCCCGGGCGGTAGCCCGGCCACGAAGTCGCGGTTCGGACCCGTCCGGTGCATCCAGAACCGCGGATGCTCCCGGCGCAGGCCCACGGGCGCGCGGGGGCACAGCTGCACCAGGTAGCGCGGTCCCGTACGGGCCAGCTGCCCGCAGTCGGCGAGCGGGGCCGTGCGGGCGTAGAGGGTCCGGCCGGACGTGGTACTGCTGCCCGGTCGGAACTCGCCGGTGCGCTGGTAGGTCCAGCCGGAGTAGATCAGCAGCGGTACGGCCGCGGCCGCGGCGAGCAGGCCGGTGTTCACCACCCGCGGGCGCCACCCGCGGCTCACCACGACCGCGTAGGCCAGGGGGACGACGAGCAGCGGCAGCCCGACGAACCGCACGGTCGCC
>JBOHCZ010000394.1:0-3895 GCA_050699195.1 Streptomycetales bacterium | reverse complement strand
CCGCCTCGTCGGCATCCTGCACGGCTGCCTCAAGACCGGCAGCACGTACAACGAAGACACCGCGTGGGCGCACCACCAGCAAGATCTACAATCTGCTGCTTGACCAGATTCGCCATGGGATGTCTGTGACGTGGTGGCCGAAGGTCTCGACGCCGTGCACCTGCGCCGGCCGATCCCGCTGGCGAAGGCGCTCAGCGCGGACACCATCATCGCCTACGCCATGAACGGCGAAGAGTTGCCTGCCGACCACGGCTTCCCGGCCCGGCTGTTCGTCCCGGGGTGGGTGGGCGTCGCGAGTGTGAAGTGGCTGGGCCGCTTGGTGGTTGCCGAAAGGCCGGTACGGACACCGTGGAACACCGAAAGCTACGTCCTCACCGGCGGCGTACACGGGCCGAGCCGCTCGCCGCTGCACACACACGCCATGAAGAGCGCCCTGGAGCTGCCGTGGCCGGCGCGGCTGGCGAGGGGTGAGCACCGCCTCACCGGCAGGTCCTGGTCCCCGTACGGGTCCATCACGCGAGTCCAGTACAGCCTTGACGACGCCCGCAGCTGGCAGGAGGCGGAGATCGTCACGAACGGGGGGAGGCACGCGTGGACCCGCTGGGCTCTGGAGATCGGGCTGCCGCCCGGCCCGCACATCCTGCTGGTGAAGGCCACCGACAAGGCCGGTCACTCCCAGCCCGCGCGCACCCCCTCGAACAGCCTGGGCTACCTCTACGACGCGGTACTGGCGCACCCGATCAAGGTCCAGGTCCCGTGACGGGCCGACCCGAGAACCCGGTGCCCCCTGCGACTGATCCACCCACGCCCTTCCCCTACCTGACCGATGGTGATCCCATCAGTGCGCATCACCGGACCAGTCGCGGCAAACTTGGTGGCATGCGGATCACGGCGAAGACCGACTACGCACTGCGGGCGATGGTGGAGTTGACCGTCGCCTCCGCGAAGGTCCCGACCAGGGCCGACGAGATCGCCCAGCGCCAGCAGATCCCTTTGCGCTTCCTGCTCAACATCCTCGCCGAGCTGCGCCTGGCCCATCTGGTCGCCAGCCGCCGCGGCGTCGAAGGCGGCTACTGGCTGGCCCACCCCGCCCATGAAATCTCGGTCGCCGACGTGATCCGCGCGGTCGAAGGGCCCCTTGCCGACGTGCACGGCACACCCCCGGAGGCCGTCGACTACCAGGGCTCCGCGACAGCGCTGCGGGAGGTGTGGCTCGCTACCAGGGCCGCCCTCAGGTCAGTCCTCGAATCCGTGACTCTCGCCGACATCGCTTCGCGCACCCTCCCCGCGCACGTCCTCGCGAGCCTCTCCGACCCCGATACGCTGCGCCGCCGCTGACCGCTGCCCGGAAGGTACTAGCCACGAGGTTGTAGGGGGTGTTGACGTGCCCGGACTCCTTGGCGCTGACCGGCCCGTGCTCGACCCACAGGTCATCGACCAGCGCTGTGCAGGCCAGCCGCTGCGGCAACGCGCCATGTTGGTCGTCAAGCGTGGACCCACCGCGAACGCTGCCCGCTTCCTGCTGCCTGACCTCGTGACCACCGCCGGCCGTCACGCGGAAAGCGACATCTTCCTCAACGACGTCAGCGTCTCGCGGCGTCATGCCGAGTTCCGCCGCGGGGTGGACGGCTTCACGGTGCGCGATGTGGGGAGCCTGAACGGCGTTGTCCTCAACCGCGACCGGGTGGAGGAAGCGCCGCTGGCGGGCGGCGACGAGATCCAGATCGGGAGATTCCTTCTCGTGTTCTTCCACACATGAGAGGACCTCGTGCGGTCCGGAACCCGAGACCCCCGAAACCGCCAGCTGGCATGTACCCGGATACACCGGCCGGGCATATGTCGTCAGTGATGGAAAGGAGTGGGCATGGCGCTGCCGGGTCTTCTCCACCAATCATATAGACATCATAGCTAATCTCCCATGGGTCGTGCGGGAGGCTGGTAAGGCATCCTTGCCGGCCCGGCCGCCGAGCGGATCGGACGTTTGTTCGAGCACGGCGGCCACGAGCTGCCTCGACCTCGGCGGCACGTCCTCGATGACGATCTCCAGGCCGGCCTCACGAGCATGCTGCAGGAGTCCCCGGAACGCCAGCGCTCCGCTGAGGTCGATGCGCCCGAGCCCGTCGAGGTGCACGACCAGCCGCCGCTGCCCGGGACGCTCCGAGAGCAGTTCGAGGAAGCTGTCCTCGAGGATGCGCGTGGTGCCGAACCAGAGCACGCCTCGCGGCCGCAGGTGCAGCGTCTCGGATGTCGAGGAGCTGTCGATGTCGAGGGAGAGCTCGCGAAGCAAATGGTTGGCGAGTGAGAGGCCGATCCCGAGCATGACGGCTTGTTCGATGTGGGGGGCGAGGATCAGGGTGGCGGCGAATGTCGTCCAGCCGATCACGGCCTGCGAGCGGGAGTAGCGCCACAACCGCAGCAGCGGGCCGAGCCGGATCAGACGGAGCACCGCCGCGATGACGATCGCCGCCAGGATGGCGGTCGGCAGCGGCGAGAGCGCCGACGTGAAGGGCAGGAACGCCAGCACCGTCAGGCCGCAGATGGCGCCGCTCGCACGGGTGCGGGCGCCGGACAGGCGGTTCAGTGCGCTGCGCGAGAACGAGCCTCCCACCGGGAAGCCTCCGGTCAGGCCGGAGGCTACGTTGGCCACGCCCTGGCTGACGAACTCCCGGTCGGCTCGCCACCGCGGCTGATGTGTCGAAGCGAAGATCCGGGAGATCGACGCCGCTTCCGCGAAGCCCACGAGCGCGATGACGACGCCCGGGACGGCGAGCTCCGGCAGGCGGTGCCACGGCAGGGATGTCGTGAACGGCGGAAAACCCTCGGGGACCACGCCCACCGTCGGCCTGGCGTACCCCGTGACGACGCTCCATGACACCCCGGCGACGACGGCCACCAGGACAGCGGGGAATGCCCGGTGCAGCCGCGGTCCGGTGAGCACGAGCACCAGCGTGGCGATCGCGGGGGCCACACAGGCCGGCTGCCAGTTGGCGGGCTGCGTGAGCGCCGACAGCGCGCTGTAGAGCACATGCCCCTCTGCCCTGTCGAGGCCCACGGCGGTCGGCAGCTGGGAGCCGACGACCAGCGTCGCCGCTGCGGGTGTGAAACCCATCAGCATCGGCTGCGACATGAGGTACGCGACCGTTCCTGCCCGCAACAGCCCGATGAGCAGCCGCGTCACTCCGACAACCAGCGCGAGGAGGAGGGCGAGCTGTACGTACTCCGGTGACTTCGGGGTCGCCAGGGTCGCGAGCGCCCCGAAGGTCAGCAGCGACGTCATCGCCACGGGCCCGGTCTGCAGGTAGGGCGACGACGCGAAGCACGCGGCAGCGATCGGCGGCAGCGCCGAGGCGTAGAGCCCGTGCACGATCGGCACCCCGACGATCTCGGCATAGGCCAGGGACTGTGGAATGAGCACCAGAGCCACGCTCATTCCGGCGAGGACGTCCCGCGGATCGGGCCGGACCCGAGGGCGCGCGCGCCTTCCCCACCCACGCAGCTGCTGAACGACCAACCAGATCACGCGCCGCTTCCTCGGTCGGGGGACAGGGATCGCGAACCATCGAAGGCCGGTGAACGACTGATTGCCGATTATCGATCGGCCGGGCGTGCTTGATCGGTTCTCTTGTCGGCTTGCTGGCCCTCGCGCGTGGCGCGCAGGCCCGTCTTCCCCGGCCCACACCGGATTTCTCGGGGTTGCGACATCACCTGAAAGATCGAGTACAGGTCGGCGTGTTGGGAATGGTTCTGTCATTGGTTGGCGGCCGGCCGGGCCTGCCCCAATGTGATTAACTTTAGGTTGGGACGGGCAGGGCCCAGAAGATGATTTTCGTTCGCGGGGTGCGGGGTGCCCGGTCGCCGGGTTTTTTGGTGCGGAAGCGTCCGCCGGGTCGTTTCT
>JBOHCZ010000393.1:0-6084 GCA_050699195.1 Streptomycetales bacterium | reverse complement strand
TTCTCCCGATGCGAAGAGTGTCCGACCCTTCGACGAGGCAGGACTTACCTCTAGGCCGCACCGTGATCGGTCGACGAGAAGTCGCCTTACGTGGGCCGTTTCGCCTGCGGCTGGCATCGGCTTGCCGGGGGCGACCGGCTCGGCGCTCCGAGTAGTCGCACCCGGCGCAACCACGGGCCCGGGCGGGTGCCATGTATCAGACGCTAGCCGGATCGGGGCGTGAGAGGTAGGGGCGAGGGGGCGCTGAGACAGTCCCCTTACGGGTGAATCTCCGGCGGCGCGCCGCGTCGCCACCACCGTGGCCGCGCCGATGACCACCGCCCCGCTCTGCGACAGCGCCCGCGCGGCCTCCGCCAGCGTGGCACCGGTGGTGATCACATCGTCGACCACGACCGCCACCCGGCCCGCCGCGAGCCCGCCCAGCCGGGGTGGCACGACCAGGGCACCCGAGAGATTGGCCGCCCGGGAGGCCTCCGTGAGCCCCGCCTGGTCGGCGACGGCCCGCCGCTGTCGCACGACGGGCAGCCGAACGGCACGGACGCCACCGCCGCGCAGCATGGCGGCGGCCACGCGAGCCAGCTCCCCCACGCAATCGTGACCGCGGCGCCGCACCGCCCGCCGGGACGACGGCACAGGAACGAGAACGAGAGCGCCCCTCGCCCCCGCCCGGCCGGGATCGCCTTCCACCGCCGCCAGGACAGCCCGCGCCAGCGCGGCGCCGAGCAGTCGCGCGAGATCGGTACGGCCCTGCTCCTTGTACGCGAGGACCGCAGCGCGTGCGGCCCCCTCGTACGCCGCGACGGCGAACGGCGGCGGCAGGCCGGAGGGAGCGGGATCCGGCCAGGCCGGCAGGGCGGGACCCCGCAACGACGTGACGCAGCGGGAACACAGCGGCGACGTCGAGGCTCCGCACCCCGCGCAGGCCGCTGGGAGCACGAGATCGACGAGCCCCGAGAGCATCGCACCCGTGCGGGCACACCACCGGTCGGAGATCATGAGGACCACCCTGGCCTACCGCTGGCGGATGCGGACCCCGCGCCCAGCCGCCTGTGGAGGAGCCCGCCGCGCCCAGCCGCCTGTGGACGAACCGGCTGGGTCCGGACCAGCATCCGGGTCAGCCGGGATAGACCGGGGAGTGGCCGGGGTCGATCTTCGTCCACCCGCTGCCGCGGGACTGCTGCCAGATCAGCCCCTCCTTGGTGCCCACGATCAGGGGCTGGTCCGTGGCCGCGGCGAGATGCTCGAGGCCGGCGAGCGAGCCCGCGGGGGTCAGCTGTGATCCGTCCGTGTCGACCAGGTAGGGCTGCAGCGGTCCCTGGGCGTCGCGCCCCAGAACCGCCAGCCGCTCGCTGCCGTGCCACGCGACGTCGCGAACCTCGACGAGGCGCCTCGCGACGGTGCGCAGCCCGTCGATGGCGACCTCGCCGCCGCCCGCAGGCACCACGCGACCCAGCAGCACGGAGGAGCGGCCCTGCCGTTCGACCACGAGTGCGACCCGGGTGCCGTCGCTCGCGACGCGCAGCGCGAGGATCCGGCTGTCACCCGCAAGCCGCTCGACGGAGACCTCCTGCGGCTGGGCGCCCTGGCTGAGCCGCCACACTCGCGCACCGACCTGCGCCTCGTCTCCCTGGTCCACCACCCACAGGTTGCCGCGGCCGTCCCAGGAGGGTGACGTCAGGGACGTGCCCTCCAACCGGGCCTGCAGCCGCGCGTCCTCCTCGATGCCCCCTACGTGCAGCGTCGTGCCGTCCGCTGAGACGCCAGCCGCCACTTCGCTGCCCGGGGAGACCGCGAACGCTCGCATGGGCACTGCCCCCTCCCCGAACGGGCCCGGTGCCCGTTCGGGCTCCGCACGGGCCATCGTGTAGAGGCGGCCGTCCCGCTGGAAGTACCCCACCGGAGGCACCGACGAGCTCGCAGGGTCGTACTGCTTCCACATCGGGGTGCTCTGGTACGCCTGGTCGCCCGAGATCGGGAACTCCTCGCCCTTGGCGGTGATGCGCACGGAGGAGACGTTCGGCATCTCACCCAGGGTCCACACCAGCTGGGCGACCATGAGGTCCCTGCGTTCGGGACTCGCGCCCAGCACGGCCTCGCTGAGCCGGACATGGGCGACGCCGTCCTCGACGGGGATGGACGGCCTGCTGAGCGAGGCGTCATCGGGGAAGGCGGTCGTGACAGCCGGGGCGAGCCAGGACGTGGGCCCGCGCAGCAGTCGCCTGCCGACCTGCGCGGCGAGCCCGCTGCGGGCGGGCAGGTAGATCGGATCGGGGACGAGGACCCGCTGCTCGGGGTCGAAGAAGTACAGGCTCACCGAACGGTAGACGCGCTGGAAGTCGAACAGCGAGACGTAGAGCCCGTCGGGGAGGTCGGCGATGCGCCATTCGCCGTCGACCTTCGTCAGCCGGAAGGTCGCGGTGATGCTCCCCCTGTCGGCGGGCTCGTACTTGCCCTCGGCGTCGACCGTGCCCACGTGCGAGGCGGAGAGGACGACCGTGTTCCGGGCGGCGGCGCTGAGGGGCGGCGTCTGGTGCTGGTCGTACACCACGGCGCGGGCACCGGGGTCCCAGCCGTCCGCGACCCGGGGGGCGAGGTACGCGCGTGCGGTCGGGTACCCGGGCTCGTCACTGCTCGACGCCTGGAGGAAGCCGCGCACGATCTCGGTCGGCCCCTCGCCCCCTCGCGGGAGCAGCGGGAAGACCCGCACATAGGGCTCCAGATGCTCGTCTCCGCGGATGTTCTGCACCTCGTGCACCCGGTCCGTGGTCGGGATCGCCGCGCATCCCGCCAGGGCCAGCGAAATGACCACGACGGGCAGCAACCACCGAGATCCGGTGCGGCGAAAGCCGCGGCGGCCGGTCCGGAAGCCGGCGGGATCAGCGAACACGACCACCACCGACACCGGCCACCGGGCGGTACCCCCCGCTCAGCGTGGCTCCCCGACCCGCGGCCCGGTTGTGGCGCGAGTCGTCGGGCTCCAGCGGGATCGGCGAGCGGTCGATCTCGCCGCCGGCCGTACGCGGCAGGGTGAGGCGGAACTGCGAGCCGTCGCCAGGCTCCCCCCAGGCCTGCAGCCAGCCACCGTGCAGGTGGGCGTCCTCCAGGGCGATCGCCAGCCCCAGGCCGGTGCCCCCGCAGCTGCGCGCCCGCGCCGGGTCGGAGCGCCAGAAGCGGTTGAACACCAGGGAGGTCTCTCCCGGCTTGAGCCCGACACCGTGATCGCGCACCGCGACCGCGACGGCCGTGGCGTTCGCGGCGACCTTCACCAGGACCTTGTCCCCCCCGCCGTGCTCGACCGCGTTGAGGACGAGGTTACGGATCACCCGCTCGATGCGCCGTGGGTCGACCTCCGCCACGCAGGCCCTGCGTGCCTCCCTGACGAGCAGCGTGGTGCGTGACCGCTCGGCGATCGGCTCCGCGGTCTCGACCACCCGCTGGACGAGGTCGCGCACATCGATGGGCTCGGCCTCGAGAACTGCGGCTCCCGCATCGAAGCGGCTGATCTCCAGCAGGTCGGTGAGGAGCGCCTCGAACCGGTCGAGCTGGGCCTGCAGAAGCTCGGCCGACCGCGCCACCGCGGGGTCGAACGCCTGGCGCGACTCGTGGAGCACGTCGGCGGCCATCCGAACCGTCGTGAGCGGCGTCCGCAGCTCGTGGGAGACGTCGGAGACGAACCGCCGCTGTACCCGCGACAGCTCCTCGAGCTGGTGGATCTGGCGCTGAAGGTTCGACGCCATCTTGTTGAACGAGGACGCGAGCCGTGCGATCTCGTCCTCGCCCTCGACCCGCATGCGTTCCTCGAGGCGGCCGGCCGCGAGGCGCTCGGAGATCCGGGCGGCCATCCGTACCGGGCTGACGACCTGCCGCGTCACGAGCCAGGCGATGATGCCGAGCAGCACGACGAGGAAGCTGCCCGCCCCGACGGTCGCGCGCCGCAGGAGGTCGACGGTGGCCTGCTCCTGGGTCAGCGGGAAGAGGTAGAAGAGCTGGTAGTACCCGCTGGCGTCCGGCACGAACACCTGCGCGCCCACGGCCAGGCCGGGCGCCCTGCGGCTGTCGTCGTAACGAAGCTCGACCAGGCGGTAGGCCACCGCGTCAGAACGCTCCAACGCCTGACGCAGATCCTGCGGAACGCTCTCAGGCAGGATGAGGCCCGAGGCGCGGGGGGCCCGTCCGCCGACCGGCCCGCTGCCCTGCGGGTCGGTGCTCAGCAGCACGACCTCGTACAGCTCGCCGCCGCCGCCGCTTTGGGCCAGCTCGCCCACGAGCCTGGTCAGCTGTTGCGGAACCTGGTCCGGCTCGGTCTCCCGGGCCTGCTCGACGTCCCCACCCGCGACCTGCTGCTGAGCGCGCAGGAACCCGGCGTTGGCCTGCGCCAGTGCAGCCTCGGTCTTGCCCTGCAGCAGGCCGTCGGTGACGCGGTTGAGCAGGGCGACCCCGATGAACGCGACGACCGCCACCGAAAGCAGGAGGGTGGTGGCCACCACGCGGACGTGCAGCGACCTGCGCCACACCGTCCCGCTCCTCCGGAGCAGATCACCCGCCGTACGGTAGGTCCAGACTCCCGCGGAGGACACTCCTCGTGCGGCTACCGCGAGCTGGCCCGTGAACATGGCTCGGTCCCGTCGTGCCGCACTCAGACGGGGCCCGATCGGTACCCCACGCCGCGGATGGTCACCACGATCTGGGGATGCTCGGGGTCCTTCTCGATCTTCGAGCGCAGCCGCTGGACGTGGACGTTGACCAGCCGGGTGTCGGCGGCGTGCCGGTAGCCCCAGACCTGCTCGAGCAGCACCTCACGGGTGAAGACCTGCCACGGCTTGCGGGCCAGCGCGACCAGCAGGTCGAACTCGAGGGGGGTGAGCTGGATGGCGTGGTCGTCGCGCTTCACGGTATGGCCGGCCACGTCGATCGTGAGATCGCCGATCTTCAGCGTCTCAGGCGCCGGATCCTCCCTACGACGGAGGCGGGCCCGCAGGCGCGCCACGAGCTCCTTGGGCTTGAAGGGCTTCACGATGTAGTCGTCGGCTCCCGACTCGAGCCCGACGACCACGTCCACGGTGTCGCTCTTCGCGGTGAGCATGACGATCGGCACGCCGGACTCCGACCGGATATGACGGCACACGTCGATGCCGTCCTTGCCGGGAAGCATCAGGTCGAGGAGCACGATGTCCGGCTTGCACTCACGGAAGGCCGCGAGCGCCTTGTCTCCGTCGGCCACGTGGTGGGCCTCGAAGCCCTCTCCGCGCAGCACGATGCCGAGCATCTCGGAGAGCGCGGTGTCGTCGTCGACGATCAGGACGCGTCCTTTCATGGCTTCATCGTCGCACCTTCCAGCGCAGACCCATACAGCCGTGCGACCGTCACCTCGTCGACCGGCCGCGCCATGCCACGCTCGGTGACGAGCGCGGACACCAGCTCCGGCGGGGTCACGTCGAAGGCCGGGTTGTAGACGGCGGACCCCGGTGGGGCCGTCGGCCGGCCCGCGAACCCGGTCACCTCCTCGGCGGCGCGCTGCTCGACGACGATCGCCCGCCCGTCGGGGGTCGCGGGGTCGATCGTGCTCACGGGAGCGACGACGACGAACGGCACGCCGTGGTGGCGCGCGAGCACCGCGAGAACGTAGGTGCCGATCTTGTTGGCCACGCTGCCGTCCGCGGCGATCCGGTCGGCTCCCACGAGCACGAGATCGACCTGCCCGCTCGCGAGCAGTGCCCCCGCGGCACCGTCCGGCAGCACGCTGAACGGGACTCCGCAGCGCGCCGCCTCGTAGGCCGTCAGCCGCGCACCCTGGAGCAACGGACGGGTCTCACCGACCCACAGGTGTTCGAGGCGGCCCGCGCGGTGGGCCGCAAGCACCACCCCGAACGCTGTACCCTCGCCACCCGCCGCCAGGGACCCGGTGTTGCAGTGGGTGAGCACGCGCGCCCGCTCGGGGACGAGAAGCTGGCCGAGATCGGCCATCGCGGCGCTCGCGGCCCGCTCCTCGCGCTCGATCGCCCGTGCCTCGCCGAGGGGTGCCGCCGGGTCGCCCCTCGAGCGCTCCCAGCTCGCCAGTGCGCGCCGCGCCGCCCAGGCCAGGTT
>JBOHCZ010000392.1:0-4771 GCA_050699195.1 Streptomycetales bacterium | reverse complement strand
ACCGGCGCCCTTCCTGGCGACACGCTGTACGGCGTCAAGCGCAGCGTCGAGGGCATGCAGCTCTCCCTCGCCGGCTCCGAAACCGGTGAGGGGAGGCGTTACCTCGCGCTCGCCGACACGCGGCTCGACGAAGTCGAGGCCATGCTGTCCGAGCAAGGGCCGCGGCCGGCGCGCTCCGCAGTCATCACCACGCTGCGGGCGACACTGTCCGACATGCGCAAGGCCACCGTCGAAGGGCGTGCCTTGCTGATCGGCGCCTACCGGGAGTCCCACGACCCCGCCGCCCTGCGGTCGCTCACGAGCTTCGCCCGGGAGGAACGCGCCCGTCTCGTGGCGCTTCAGTCCGCCCTGCCCCCGCAGGTGCACAGGCAGTCCGCCGCTCTGCTGAGCCTGATGATGAGCATTGACCGGGAAGCCGCCCTGCTGGCGACGGCCGACCAGGGGGCGACGAGCGGCAAAGCCCCGTGGGGTGGTCAGCAACCCGGACCTGGCGCGGTGGACACGACTCCCGGCGAAAGCCCGACGTCCGGCCAGCCGGGGCCGCGTACACCGTCTGAGTCGTCGTCCCCGTCGAGGTCGCCGACACCCCACGGTTCCGGTGACGGCCTGCCGGTGCCCGATATCTCGGTGCCCGGCGGGCCTTTGCCGTCCGGGGACTCCCGGCCCCGCAGCCCCGGCGCGATCTCGGCCGGTGTCACGCTGCCGCCCCTGCTGCCAGGGCTCAGCTCGTCCTTCGACGTCGAGTTACCGCCACTGCCAGGTGTTCCCGTCATCGGGGCGTGGGTGGGCGGCGGTTCGTAGGGTCCGCGGCACGACCTGCCAGGCCTGCCCCGAGCTGGTCAGAAGAACACCGAACGACGCTGCATCAGCAGCTTGTACAGGGTGTGTTGGATCGTCTCCCGTACCCGGTCGGTGAGATCGAAGACCAGCATCGGGTCGTCGGCCGCCCCCGGAGGGTACCCGTCTGTACGGATCGGCGCCCCGAACTCGATGATCCATCGCGATGGCAGCGGGATCGCCCCGAGCGGGCCGAGCCACGGGAACGTCGGGGTGATCGGGATGTAGGGCACCCCGATCAGCCGGGCCAGCGTCTTGAGGTTCCCCAGCATCGGGTAGATCTCCTCGGCACCGACGATCGACACCGGGACGATGGGCACCCTGGTGCGCAGGGCTGCCGAGACGAAGCCGCCCCGGCCGAACCGCTGGAGCCGGTAACGCTCGCCGAACGTCTTCCCGATCCCCTTGTAGCCCTCCGGCCACACACCCACGATCTCGCCCTGCCCGAGCATCCGCTCGGCGTCGGCGTTGCACGCGAGGGTGTGCCCGCTCTTGCGGGCCACCTCCCCGAGGAAGGGCATCGCGTAGAGCAGGTCGGCGCCGAGCATCCGCAGATGGCGGCCCGTCGGGTGATGGTCGGCGAGCGCGAGCTGGGTCATCAGAGCGTCCAGCGGCACGGTGCCCGAGTGGTTGGAGACGACGAGCGCGCCACCCTTCGCGGGAATGTGTTCGAGGCCCCTCGTCTCGACACGGAAGTACCGCTCGTACATCGGTCGGAGCAGCGTCATGAACAGCTGGTTCAGCTCGGGGTCGAAACCGAACTCATCGACGCTGTACGCCCCCGACAGACGCCGCCGCAGCCACGCGAAGAGGTCGGCCAGCCGCTGCTCCCAATCGCCGCCGAGGAGTTCGGTGGCCATCTGGTCCAGCATGGCGACGAGGTCGTGCACCGTCGCGCCGTCACCGGGGGCGGACTCCTCGGCAGGTCCCTCGGCGGGTCCGTCGGACTCCTCGCCGGCACGCCCCGTCAGGTTCGCCCGGTGCTCCCGGTGCTCAGCGGACCGCCTGGGGACGTCGCGGACGGGCACCTCGCCCTCGGAACTGTCAGCACCGGCCGGGGACCCGGCCCGGCCTTGTGCTCGGGACCCGGTCCGGCCATCCGCCCGGCGGGCCCTCCGGTCGCCGTCGCCCCCGCCGAAGGGGATCACCTGTGCGTCAGGCATCGGGCGCCCTCCGCCCGGATGACCGTGACCTGAGCAGCCCCTCGAGCGTCTCGAGCGAGGAGTCGACCGCTTCGGCGTAGGCACGGGTCAACCCGCGGCGGACGACGAAATCATCGAACGACTCGACGGTCGTGTACGTGGGATGGAAGCGCAGCCGCTCGCGCATCTGCGCGGTGTCGACGACCCTTCCGTAGGTGAGGAAACGCAACTGCTCAGGCGAGAAGTCACCGACACCGAACCTGCGGAAGGTCTGCCCGAGGAACGCGACGGTGGGCGAAGGGATCGGCAGTGCGGGTCGCCCGGCCCGCCGGATCGCCTGGGAGAGCATCAACACCCCGTCCCCCGCGATGTTGAACGTACCCGTGGTGGCGCCGAGCGTCGTGCGGCGCAGCGCCTCCAGGCCGTCGTCCTCGTGGACGAACTGCAGCCGCGCGTCGTAGCCCAGCACCGTCGGGACGAGGGGCATGGAGAAGTAGCCGGTGAGCGGGGTCTCGACGAGGGGGCCCACGAAGTTGGCGAAGCGCAGCGTGGTGACGGCGACATCGGGGCGGCGGCGGGCGAACCCGCGCACGTATCCCTCGGCCTCGACCACGTCCTTGGCATAACCCGAACGCGGCAGCACCACCGGCTCGGTGTCCTCGGTGAATATGGCAGGGTCGCGCGGGGACGAGCCGTAGACGGTGGTCGACGAGCGGAAGACCAGCCTGCGGACCGAGGGGGCCTTCTGGCACGCCGCGAGCAGCTGCATCGTCCCGATGACGTTGAACTCCTTCATGGCCGAGCGGCCGCCCGCCCGCAGCGGGGTGGAGATCACGCTGGTGTGGACGACGGTGTCGACCCCGGCCGACGCGATCACTTTCGCGATGATCGGGTTCCGGATGTCGGCGCGCACGAACTCCGCCCGCCCGAGATCGATCTCGGGCGGCACCACATCGACGCCGATGACCCGGTCAACGTTGCGCTCGTGCTGGAGGACCTGGGCGAGGCGCCCCCCGAGATGGCGCGACACGCCCGTGACGAGTACGACCTGCCCCAATCGAGACCACCAAGGGATCCGGCGACGCCAGCTACTTCTTGTTCCGGCGCTGCACGCGAGTCTTCTTCAGCAGCTTGCGGTGCTTCTTTTTGGCCATGCGCTTGCGGCGCTTCTTGATGACTGAGCCCACGGAGCACCCTCGCAAAAAGTCGAGATGGGACAAAGATGGGAACGGCCTGGCGGCCTGGGCAATGCGGAAAGCCTACCGGGCCTCCTGCGGAGCTCGCGCGGACCACACACCGTAGGCCACCCCCGGCCATGATGTGACGTTAGCGCCCAACCCTCGTTTAACGTGCTACAGAGTCACTCTCTCGGGGCTCACCAGCAGCTGCACCCCATTTCCGGGGGCCCTCCCCAGGAGGATCTATGCGGAGACGAGCTCTCCTCGCGGCAGGCGCCGCGCTGACGGCGCTGATCGCCGTGCCGGCCGGCGCGCAAGCCGGATTAGGCGGCATCACCTCGCACGAAGCTTCCCCCGGCGACCACGCCGGGACCCACGATGTCCGCTCCGACACCCACCTGGCGCCGACTGACGCGCAGATCGAAGCGGCCCGCCAGCTGGTGACCGGGGCGGGCCAGGGCACCCGGGTCACGTGGGACGACCGTTTCGGAACGCCACGTACGATCCTGCGCTACGGTGACCCGCTCTCCGGTCCGCAGGCCGGCTCGCCCGCCGAGGTGGCGCGGTCGTGGCTGGATGCGCACCGCGGGGCCTTCGGGCTGACCGCGGGCGACGTCACGGCGCTCGAGCTCACCCAGAGCCACGAGCTGACCGGCACGGGCACCCGCGTGGTGAACTTCGTGCAGACGTTCGCCAGCGGCTCGTCGCGGGTGCAGGCGGTTCGCGGCGGCAGCATCTCGGTGGCGGTGCGCCAGGACGGCCGGATCCTTTCCTACGCCGGCACCGCGGTCCGGCACGCCGGCCTCACGGGCTCGTACGACCTGTCCGCCGGCCAGGCGCTCGAGAAGGTGGCCGGGACGCTCGCGCCTGGCACCGACTTCGCGGCCGAGGCCGTCGGCCAGAAGGCGGGCTACACCAGCTTCGCGCGCGGCCCGTTCGGGGCGGGCTCCTATGTGCAGAAGGCCGGCTTCCCGACCGCCCAAGGCGTCCGCGCCGCTTACCAGGTGCTCTTCGTCAAGGCGCCCGACCAGGCGTGGGACACCGTCATCGACGCCGGAAGCGGCGAGATCCTCTACCGGGCCGACCTGGTCGCGCACGAGTCCGAGGGCACGGTCTTCGAGAACTTCCCCGGCGCCCCGCGCGGCGGCAACCCCGTCATCAAGCCGTTCGGCCCGACCGAGGAGTCACCCGCCGGCTACACCGACCCGACCGGGCTCACCGGAGTGGGCGGCCCGACCACCTTCGGCAACAACGCCAACAGCTACGCGAACTACTCGAACTTCCTGGTCCCCGCCGATGAGGCCCCGCGTCCGGTCAGCGCCACGAGCCAGTTCAACTTCTCCTACTCCCAGAACTGGGCGCGCACGCAGGGCCAGGAGGTGCCGCCGAGCTACGTCGAGGACCTCAACCCCGCGGCGACGAACCTGTTCTTCCAGCACAACCGGATTCACGACGAGTTCTACCGGTTCGGCTTCACCGAGTCGGCCGGCAACTTCCAGGTCAACAACAACGGCAACGGCGGCGAGCAGGGCGACCCGGTCCTCGGCCTGGTGCACGCCGGCGCGACGACGGGCGGCGAGCCGACCTTCACCGGCCGCGACAACGCCTACATGC
>JBOHCZ010000391.1:0-3755 GCA_050699195.1 Streptomycetales bacterium | reverse complement strand
ACCACGGGGACGGCCCTCGCCGTGGACGGCGGCATGCACGGGCTGCGCCTGCCCGCTGCACCCAGCGCCCGCGCCCGCGCCCGGCCATGATGGTGCGATGGAGGTTCTCAGCAGCCGGGTCTTGCTGCGGCCCACCGATCTCGAGCGCAGCAGGGCCTTCTACCGGGACACGCTGGGGCTCGCGATCTTCCGGGAGTTCGGCACCGGCAGCCAGCGCGGGACGGTGTTCTTCCTCGGGGGAGGCTTCCTCGAGCTGTCCGGAGGCAGCGACGCGCCTCCCGCGCCCGGCCTGGGGCTGTGGCTGCAGGTCCGCGACGCCGCGGAGCTGCACCGCGAGCTCGACAGGGCCGGGGTGCCGATCCTGCGCGCGCCCGGGCGCGAGCCGTGGGGGCTCATCGAGATGTGGGTCGCCGACCCGGACGGCGTGCGGATCTGCGTGGTCGAGGTCCCAGACGATCACCCGCTACGTCACAGGGCCTGAGCTGTGACAAGAGCGCTGCGCAGCCACTCCTCGACCCCGGCGATGTGTACGGTGGCCCACGACCTGGCCACGTCCGGCTGGCGGGCGGCGATGGCGTCACAGATCGCGTGGTGCTCGGCGAGGGTGCGCTCGAGGGCGCCCTCCTGGGTGAGGGCACGCCAGATCCGCGCCCGTGTGGTCGGCCCGGAGATCGAGTCGATCAGCGAGCACAGCACCATGTTGCCCGAGGCCTCGGCGATGCGACGGTGGAACTCCACATCGTTCGCGACAAGGTCCTCGATCGAGGAGGCTGTGCTGATCTGGCCGAGCAGCGCCCGCAGCCCGGCCACCCCGCCCGCGTCCATCCGCCGCGCCGCCATCGCGGTCGCCGCGGGCTCGAGGATCCGCCGCACCTCGAAGAACGCGAGAACGGTGTCGTCGCGGTGGAAGTCGACGACGAACGTGAGCGCCTCGAGCAGCAGCTCGGGCCGTAGGCTCGTGACGTATGTGCCGTCGCCCTGGCGCACGTCGAGGATGTGGATCAGGGACAGCGCGCGCACCGCCTCACGCAGGGAGTTGCGCGACAACCCCAGTCGCGCGGCGAGATCGGCCTCCTTGGGAAGGCGGTCGCCGGGCCGCAGATCACCGGAGACGATCATTTCCTTGATCTTCCCGATCGCCTCGTCGGTGACCGCCATGTGGGCTTCCCTTCCACGTCAGGGGCCGAAAGGAAGACGTCCGATGACTGTGCCTAGTATGCCGTCCAACGTGGCCTGAGGGGGTCTGCGCGTGCGCATCGCCTTGTTCATCACCTGCTTCAACGACACGCTGTTCCCCGAGACCGGCAAGGCCGTGGTACGTCTGCTCGAGCGTCTCGGCCACCAGGTGGACTTCCCGCAGGCCCAGACCTGCTGCGGGCAGATGCACTTCAACACCGGCTACCAGCGGGAGTGCCTGCCCCTCGTCCGGCGGTTCGCAGACCTGTTCGCCGGCTACGACGCCGTCGTGGTCCCCTCGGCGTCCTGTGCCGCCATGGTGCGCGAGTTCCATGCCCACGTCGCGGAGATCGCCGGCGACGACCGGCTGGGCGAGCAGGTGGCCCATACCGCGCCGAAGGTCCACGAGCTGACGGAGCTGCTCGTGGACGTACTCGAGGTGACCGACGCCGGCGCGTACTTCCCGCACCGGGTCACCTACCATCCCACCTGCCACTCGCTGCGCGCCCTGCACGTGGGCGACAAGCCGCTGCGGCTGCTGCGCGCCGTCAAGGGGATCGATCTCGTCGAGCTGCCGGCTGCCGAGGAGTGCTGCGGTTTCGGCGGCACGTTCGCCGTCAAGAACGCCGACACCTCGGTCGCGATCGTCGCCGACAAGATCCGCCATGTCCGACAGACCGGCGCGGAGGTGCTCTGCGCCGGAGACAATTCCTGCCTGATGCACATCGGCGGCACGTTGTCGCGGCTTCGCGCCGGCGTCCGCACGATGCACCTCGCGGAGATCCTGGCGACCACCGAGGAGGACGCGTGAGCCCACCGGCCAGCCCTGCGCCGGACCCTGCGCCGCTCAGGGCATCGAGCAGGGTCTGGCTGGACCCGCCGACGTTCCCCGACGCGGCCCGGCGCGCACTCGCCGACACCCAGCAGCGGCGCAACCTCGCGCACGCGACGGCGACGATCCGCGGCAAGCGCGCGCAGGTCGTCGGCGAGGTGGGGGACTGGGAGCAGCTCCGCGAGGCCGGCAAGGCGATCAAGGACAGCGCCCTGCGCCACCTCGACACCTACCTGGTGCAGCTGGAGAGCGCGGTCACCGCCGCGGGCGGCCAGGTGCACTGGGCGCGGGACGCCGCCGAGGCCAACCGCATCGTCACCGACCTCGTGCGCGCGACGGGGGAGCGGGAGGTCATCAAGGTCAAGTCCATGGCCACCCAGGAGATCGGCCTCAACGAGGCTCTCGCCGACGCCGGAGTCACCGCCCACGAGACCGACCTCGCCGAACTCATCGTCCAGCTCGGCGACGACGCGCCGTCGCACATCCTGGTCCCGGCCATCCACCGCAACCGCGCCGAGATCCGGGACATCTTCCCGCGCCGGATGGGCGAGCACGGCCTCCCGGCGCCCCCCGACCTCACCGACGACCCGCGGGCGCTCTGCGAGGCGGCCCGCCGTCATCTGCGGGACCGTTTCCTGAAGGCGAAGGTCGCCGTCTCGGGGGCGAACTTCCTGGTGGCCGAAACCGGCACCGTCGTCGTCGTCGAGTCCGAGGGGAACGGCCGGATGTGCCTGACCCTGCCCGACACCCTGATCTCGGTCGCCGGCATCGAAAAGGTCGTGCCCACCTGGGCCGACCTCGAGGTGTTCCTCCGGCTGCTGCCGCGCTCCTCGACGGGGGAGCGGATGAATCCCTACACCTCGACCTGGACCGGAGTCACACCCGGCGACGGGCCGCAGGCCTTCCATCTCGTACTGCTCGACAACGGCCGCACCGACGCGCTCGCCGACACGATCGGGCGGCAGGCGCTGCGCTGCATCCGCTGCTCGGCCTGCCTCAACGGGTGCCCTGTCTACGAGCGGGCGGGCGGGCACGCCTACGGCTCGGTCTACCCCGGCCCGATCGGGGCGATCCTCTCGCCGCAGCTGCGCGGCCTGGACTCCCCGCTCGACAGGTCGCTGCCCTACGCGTCATCGCTGTGCGGCGCCTGCTACGAGGTCTGCCCTGTGAAGATCGACATCCCGCGGGTGCTCGTGCACCTGCGGGGCCGCGTCGTCGACACCGAACGCCGGCGACGGTTCCCCACGGCCGAGCAGCTCACCATGAAGGCACTCGCGTGGGTGCTGGCCGACTCCCGCCGGTTGGCCGCGACGCAGCGTGCCGGCGCGGCCGGTAGGCGGATCGGCCGCGCTGACGGGCGGATCGGCCGCCTCCCGGGGCCGCTCGCGGCCTGGACCGACGTCCGGGACGCCCCCGTGCCGCCCAAGGAGAGCTTCCGCGCCTGGTGGGGGAGGACCCGCGGATGACCGCCCGCGAGGAGATCCTGGCCCGGGTACGGCGGGCGCTCGCCGATGTGCCCGCAGGGGAGAGCCCGGTCGGGGCCACCGCAGAGCGCCCCGGGGACGTCGGCGAGCGCCCCGACGACCCCGAAAGCGCCCAAGCCGCCCACAGCGCAGACACGGTCGGGCTGTTCGCCGAGCGGGTGGAGGATCACCAGGCGCTCGTGCACCTCGTGCCGCCTGGCGGGATCGCCGGCGCGGTCGCGGCCGCGCTGGCCGCCCGCAAGGCCGCCCGCGTGGCCGTTCCG
>JBOHCZ010000390.1:0-6256 GCA_050699195.1 Streptomycetales bacterium | reverse complement strand
TCAACAGGACCCCTGATTCACCCAGGCAGTACGTGTCGTGGCGACATCCCGCGTTCGGGTCACAGATCCAGGCGAGGCGTCCGGACAGGGTGCAGGCGAGTTGGACGTTCATGCCGGTGGTCTTGTGCTTGCCCGCCTACAACTCCGGGTGAGCGGCCCATGACCAGCACGGAAGCAGTGTGCCATCCACGACGTATGTCGTCGCACCGTCCAGTTCCTCAGCAGTCGGAACATGGTGCGCTAACACCTCACCCAGCAGGGGCGTCACCGTAGTGACCGCGCGGCTGATCGTCGACTGGGAGTAGCTATTCAGGTGGGGTTAGGCGCAGGGGGTATCCGGGGTGAGGGCAGTGGGGATCCACGGCCCGCTGGGCGAGAACAGGCGGCGTAGGGCATCGAGCCGGGTGATGTTCCAGGCTGCCGCGGTGGTCAGGTAGGACTGGACGACGGCGAAGTCGGCCAGTCCTTGCAGGGTGCGTCAGCACCCGCCGGGTGATCGTTGCTGGACCTTGGCGGGTCTGATCCGCCTTTCGGCCAGGTTGTTCGTGAACGGAACGGCCGGGTCGGTGGTGAACCGCAGGATCATCTCCTGGTGGGTGTCGAACCGGTTGGTCAGCGTCCTTGCGTGACCTGCCAGGACGGAGGTGCTGGCGGCTGGGTTGTCCAGACGGGCCCGGGGCAGGGCGCCGGTGTAGAGCCGGTGGATGGTGCGGAGCTCGTCGTCGGTGAGCGCCTCGCGGTCCTCGGCCCGGGCGGCGCGGGCGATCCGGTGGGCCTCCAGCAGCGTGTCGGCGATGGCCCTGGCCCACAACTGCCCATCCGGGTCGGCCTCGCCGATCCCCCGTAGATCACGCAGGAGGTGGGCCCCGCACCACGCGTGCAGGACCCCGCTGAGGTGGGCGTACCCGGGGTACCCGTCACGGACCAGCACCTGTCCCTCGGACAGTTCGGTCAGCACCCCGCCGTCATCGATGGTGCCGGCGGACCGGTTCCCGGTGTGCATCAGCCTCAGGTACTCGGTGGTCGCCACGTGCAGGTAGGCGGTCGTCCCAGCGGCACGGGTGAAGGTCTCGTCGGCGTGCACCACGTGTGCCCGGGCGAGCAGGTCCCGTACCGCGGGCACGAACCCCTCGGCCAGCAGGGCCGCGGCCCGGCCCCGCAGCGAGGCCATCCACCCGGTCGACACCGCGATCCCACACAGTTCCATCAACAGCACGGTCGACCGGTGCACCGGCACATGGTGCCCCAGCACCACGTCCGCGGCCTTCGCGCTGACCTCCGAACCGTACTGGGCTGGGGCGTCCACCGCCGCGGGAAACTTGCCCACGGCCGTGGCCCCGCAGCCGGGCCACCGCTTGGTCTCGGCGGCGTACTCGGTGACCACCGGTGGCGGGGTGCGCGCCAGGTCGTGGACCTGCCGGCGCCGCACTCCACTCACCGGTTGCTCGGCCAGCGGGCATCCGCACCCGCACGCCACCGGGGCCGGGATCGGTATCCGCTCGTTCGGGTCGTCCACCAGCCGTAACGCAGCCCGAGGCCCGCCCGGCTGCTTGCCGGGGTTGCGGCCGGAACGGCCCCGTGAGGACCCACCGCGGGGGCGGCGGTCCGGGCCGTCAGAACTCGGTGGCTTCGAGGACGTGGAGGAGTCCTTCCCCAACCGCCACACCAGCGCCTGCACCTGCGCGGTCAACTCACCGACCTGCACCAACAACACATCGATCCGCGCATCCTTCGCGGCGTCCCCGGCACGCAGAGGAGCCACCAGCACGAGCAGGTCCTCACGCGACAACTCCTCCGGCTCCGGCACCCGATGATCCAAACATGTTCAAGCCCCGGCATCAGCAACCAACCCACGCGTGTCGCCCGATCAGGAAGCACCACCGGCCAACTGGGGTACCTGAATAGCTACGACTGGGACACCTCGTAGGTCTCTGCCAGTTCCGCCTGAACCCGATTGCGACGCATGTAGGTCAACGCGATGACCACAGACTTGTACAATCCCAGGATCGGCGGCCATGCCGGCTTCTCGCCCAGTTTTTCGCTGTTGTGGATCATCGCGCACAGGTCGATGATGCGTTCCCGAGAAAACCCGGTGGTATGATACATGTCAGGCGGTCCGTCTTTGTGAGGTTTGAGTGCGGAAACCCAATTCTCTCAACAGGCGGACCGCCGCTCACATTAGACACGCCGCAACATCAGAACTGATCGCCCGTGAATAACCCTCGTTGTTCCCTGACGAGGACTACGAAGAGGTCGCGACCAAGGTGACCGGGTCGCTGGACCGGTTCGGCTGCTGGGACGCGGGGTGGAGCGTGGCGAGCTCCAGTGGGATCACCCAGGCCCGGAAACGGTTGGGCCGGGCGGTGTTCGCGGAGGTGTTCGAACGCTGTTGCGGTCCGGTGGCCGGTGCGGCGGGGCCGACCGCGGAGTTCGCCGCGCTCGGCACGGGGCGGGGGGCGTTCCTGCGGGCGTGGCGGCTGCTGGCGATCGACGGGTTCGAGGTCGACGTGCCCGACAGTAAGGAGAACGCGGCCGAGTTCGGGTACGCCGGTAGTGGGGAGAACCGGTCGGTGTTTTTCCAAGGCCCGCGTGGTGGCGTTGTCCGAGTGCGCTACCCACGCCTTCCTCGCCGCCGAGATCGGCTGCTACGCGGTCGGGGAGAAGACCCTGGCCCAGCGGGGGTACTCGCGGCTGCGCGCGGACGAGCTGTTGACCGCCGACCGGGGGTTCTACTCCTGGGCCGCGTGGGACACCGCGCAGGCCACCGGCGCGGCGCTGGTGTGGCGGGCCCCGACCGGCCTGGGCCTGCCGGTGGTCAAGGTCCTCGGCGACGGGTCCTACCTGATGGTGCTGATCAAGCCCACCGCGGCGGCCGCCGGGAACGGCTGATCGCCGCCGCCCGCGCCGGGGTGGACCTCAACGACATCAACGCCGTCCCTGACGCCTTCGACGAGCGTGGCCTGCCCGTGGTCCACCACGCCCGAGTCATCGAGTACGACGTGCCCGACCGGGTAGGCAACGGCAGCGGCGAGCTGATCGTTTTGCTCACCACCATCCTGAACCCCTCCCAGGCCCGGGCCGACGAACTGGCCGGCGTCGACAACCAGCGGTGGGAACAGGAAACCGGGCACGACCAACTCAAAACCCACCTACGCGGCCCCGGGAAGGTCCTGCGCTCACGGCTACCCGACCTGGTGCATCAGGAGATCCGGGCCTACCTCATCGTCCACCACGCGATCAGCGCCCTCACCGCCAAGGCCTCCGCCGCGGCAGACCTCGATCCGGACCGGATCTCGTTCACCAAGGCCCCGCGCCTGATCCGCCGCACCGCCACCGGAACGGCGGACATTCCCCCCTCGGGACTGGACTGATCAGCTACCCAAGCACCCGACCGACATCACCGACCTACTCATCCCACCCCGCCGCGAACGCGACAGCCCACGAGCCGTCAAACCCGCCCGGCACAACAACTACCGCATCAACAAACCCGACGAGCCCGCCAGCACCCGCCACGCCGGACCACCCACGATCCGCATCCACACCAACCACCCCCACGCCCGCATGATCAACTTAGGCTACGTGGCATTGGGACAAGACCGCGGTGTACCCATGGGGTCGCCAGGACCCTCGCCGCCTTGAGGCGACCGAAGTTCGGAACTACTCACCTGGACCAAGACCGCCAACCAGATCCTCGCGAAAGCCAACCGAAAGAAAACCTCAGACTCGGAGCACTCGACATGAGGATTACCTTGCGCTTAAGTATCCTTCTCGGGCTGTCTCCCAAGGGGGCTTAAGGCCCCCTGCTGCACCGGGACACGAAGACTGAGGCCTCGGCGGCGGTGCTGCCGCTACCGGACATCTGCCTGGCGGCGCTTCGGGTGCGGCAGAAGCAGCCGGTTGAGCCGCGCAACTTCAACCGCCGGCTCCCCCGTCGCTGCCCGACCCCCCCGAGCGGGCGGCGGCGGGGGCCTGGACACGAGAAAGACCGCCCCCGCTTACATTTCCCTGGCCGGAATGTAAGCGGGGGCGTTGCGCTGCACGTGGGGTTGGGTCAGGGACGGATGTAGAAGCTGGCCACCCATTCTTCACGGGGCTGGTCGTCTATTTCCAGCCGCCACTGGTATGTATGGCCGGGCCGTAGGGGGATTCCGGGTCCGACGGGCACGACCTGAGACATGTCGATGGCGGTGCCTTTCGGAACACCAGGGGGGCGCCCGGCTTCGAACTCTCCTCTAACTTCGATGGGCCCTGTACCCATCGGCGCAGGAACCTCAACCGGCTGGCCGTCGCTGTCTACCAGCGACAAGCGCAGGTGATGTTTCCGGTTCGTCTCGTCCCAGGGCACCTTGAAGAGCATGATCAGAGCCATCGGTGGGGTGGGTGCGCTGGTGATGGACCAGCCCATTCCGAGGGCGTTGACTTTGCCGTCGGCATCCCTATTCGCCGCATCCGCGAGCAGCAGGGTGGCCTGCATCAACGGATCGCCATGACACCCGTGGGGCTAACGGTGGGCTGCGTCGGTGTGATGCTCACGTCACCCGACGCCAAGACCTTCACACTCGTCGTTTCCGCGGCAAGCCACGGCGAGGGGCCGAGCCACACTTGTCCAGGGGCGCCCTCTGTGGCCGGCTTCGACCTAGAGCCCACGACTTCCACCTCGTTCCTGACCTGCAGCTCAGCTGGCCTACCCGCTCGTAGGCGCCGGTCGAACTCCTCCGGCGTCATGTCGTCGCTCATGTCCCCAATGATGGCACCCGTACTGGCCAACGTCACTAGAACGCCGTCCCCAGCCGCCAGAGTCCCCGGTCGGCATCCACCGGGTACAAGACGACACGAAGCACCCGACCCGATGCTGTTGGCCCTCTCACCAGAAGTCTCAGACCATGATCGGGATCGTCATCCCAGGCAGCTGCGAAGTACGACTCGCAGGCATGGGTGACATCGTCTTCTGTGACGTGGTGCTTCCCGCTGATCTTGACACGGACGTGGTCGCTGATCTCGATGACTCGAATGTCGACCACTCCGCAGATACTAGGAGCGGAAGCGTGTACGGCGCCCACCATCGAAGGACGCCCGCAGGACTCTGTGCGGCACCTCGATGAAGACGAGCGGGGGAGGTGTCTAGTAGACACCCCCTCCGGCCAGCAGGAAGGCGGACTTCCCGCTCCCCTCAGGCGTAGGGCCCTCGGTGGCACCTATGCGGCCGGGCGCAGCGGCCTCATGAGGCAGCCGCACCAACCCGTAGGCGGGGCCGTGGCGCGCATGCCGTTGGTGATCGTCATGTGCTCACACGTCCAGCCGTACGGCGGCGCGGCGGCCGCCCGGTCTCGGCTCACTGCCGGTCCTGCGGCGTACCCACCCGCGGGGTGTGCGGCGCCAGGTAGGCTGCCAGCCACGTCACCGCGGCCGGCACGAGCACGGCCACGAGCGCCGCTACGGGCTCGGGAAGGTCGTCGGTGAACACCAGCTCACTGGCGAGCCAGAGGACGAACGCGGTCGCGGCTGAGGCGATCGCGGCGGCGGAGACCTTGGTCTCCGTGGGGTGGCGGTGCTTGGGCACGGGTGTCTCCTCAGGATGTGGTGCAGGTCCACGTGGTCTCTGGGAACAGCACGGGCCTGGGTCACCGGGGAAGGCGGGCCGTCCCCCCTCAGGTGAGGAGATCGCCCAGGCTGTCGCCGCGTTCCTCACCGAGAACCCGCCTGAGCGTGGCGAGACCGGTCCCCGAGGTGAGCAGGGTCCGGCTGGGGAGCAGGGCCCTGCGGGCCGGCCGCCAACCGAGGCCGAGGTACGGGCCGCGGTCGAGGCGTTCTTCGACGAGACCGAAATACGTTGCGATCCCGATCAGAACCCGGGGGAGGCGGGTTGTCGGTGAGGTAGTCCGCCACGGCGTCGGCGACCTGCGGGGGGGTGGGAGGCGGCCCGGACTCGCCGGCCGGGATGGGGTGGGCACGCAGGTATGACGCCACGGCGTCGGCGATGGCTTGGGCGGACGGGGCGGGCCCGGCAGGGCCGGAGGGTCCGGGCGGGCCGGGGATTGGTGCGCCCCGGTGATCTTGGAGACCGGTTCGGTTGGTTGATGGCCTCTCAGCCAGCCATCGCGTGCAGGCCGAGGGCCTCGTGCGGTCGTGTGTGGTTGAAGATCTGCCGGTAGGCCTCGGCCTCGCGGGCCAGGTCGGTCAGGGTCTCGATCTCGCAGCGGTAGAGGTGTTCGTACTTCAGTGAGCCGAACGCCCGCTCGCGGACTCCGTTCTGGCC
>JBOHCZ010000389.1:0-4185 GCA_050699195.1 Streptomycetales bacterium | reverse complement strand
CCGCGGGGCCCACTCCGTCGGCGAAAACCAGCAGCAGCGCTCCGGCCGCCGCCGACCCGGAGCAACGAGCGGCGCACTCGCGGGCGAACCCGGCGACGTCGTCCGGGCGGGGCAGGTCGACACGCATCGTCAGGCCGACACGGCGGCGCGGCTCCTCGAGCGCGAGCAGCACGACACTGTCCTCAGGATGAAACCCCAGCAGATAGGGGACGACCTCGACGAGCTCGCCTGGGCTGCTCAACCGCAGAACGGAGGACGCTGGAGTCGGTGTGGTGGTCATGCCCCGACCCTGCCGCCGCCCGCCCCGACCGCGGGCGAGCCGGCCCCGGCCTGTGCATAACCTGTCCCCTCCCGAGGGCTGTGGACGACCGCCTCGCGGCGGTGGTCCAGGCGGGCGTCCAGGCGGGCGTCCAGGCGGGGTCCGCGGACGTCCGCGGATGCCCAGGCGGGCGGGGCGCCCTACTCCGCCATGCGGCTCGCCAGCCAGGCCAGCGACAGAGGGTAGCGGTAGTCGATCCCCGCGTGCGTCGCGTCGAAGAGCTCGAAATGCACACGCTCGTCGGCCACGCCGGCCCGCCGTACGGCGTCCCGGAACGCCTGCGCCCCGACGTCGAGGTAGTAATCGTCGCGGGTACCGGCGTCGATCCAGATCGCGCGCTGCGCCCGCAACGCGGCGGCGTGCCCGGGCGCCATGCGCACCGGGTCAGCGTCGAGCCAACGCTGCCAGACGTCGGGGCGCAGCGCCCCGGTGGCGGGATCGAACGGCAACTCGGGCGTGCCGCCGGGTGCCGCCGAGAAGCATGCCGAGACGCCGAGCATCATCAGCAGGCACTCGTCTTCCTCGCGCGTGAAGGCGACCCGGGACCGGAAATCGTCCCACCAGCGCCAGATGTCGCCGTCGTAGGCCCGCAGGTGGCGCGCGGCCCTGGCGCACTCGGGGACGTAGAGGACCTCGTGCAGCGCGTCCCCCGCGTGGGTGGCGAACGCACCGAACACGTCCGGGCGCAGCATCGGGGTCACCATCGCGCCGTACCCCCCGCTGGACTTCCCCTGGATCGCGCGGTGCTCGCGGTCGGCGAGCGTACGGTAGCGGGCATCGACGTGCGGCACCACCTCGTCGCAGAGGTAGGTGTGGTAGCGCCCGGTCCCCGGCGAGTCGACGAACTGGCTGCCGCCGTAGGCCGTCCATGCGTCAACGTAGACCACGATGGCCGGCGGCGCCTCACCCCGGGCGAAGACCGCGTCTGCTGCCTCGGGGAACGGCTGCCGGTAGGCCCTGCGGTTACGCCACATCGCCAGATGGCCGGTGTAGCCCTGGATGACGTAGACGCTGGGATAGCGTCGCCCGGGCTCGTCGTCGTAGCCCGGCGGGGTGTAGACCCACAGCGGACGCTGATGAGGATCGCCCAGCGGGTTGTCGCGCAGGGCGACGCTGTCCACGACGTGTTCGTCGATGCGGCCGGCGAGCTCAGCGGACCATGGCAGCACGGGCGGCTCCATTCACTCGGGCGGGCCCCCATTGTGACAGCGCCCGACAGTAGGCTGATCCCGGAAGAGGCCGTACCTGGAGGGGTGCATGAACTCGTCACTGCGGGTTTCCGCCGGCACGCTCGGCCTCGGGGACGTCGACCCCGAGATCGGCGCGCTCGTGGCGGCGGAGGCGCGGCGGCAGGCCGAGAAGCTCCGGCTCATCCCGTCGGAGAACTACGTCTCGGCGGCCGTGCTCGAGGCGACCGGATCGGTGCTCACCAACAAGTACTCCGAGGGCTACCCAGGCCGCCGCTACTACGAGGGCCAGCAGGTCATCGACCAGGTCGAGACGATGGCGATCGAGCGGGCCAGGTCGCTGTTCGGCGTCGACCACGCCAACGTCCAGCCCTACTCAGGGTCGCCCGCCAACCTCGCGATCTACCTCGCCTTCTGCGAGCCGGGCGACACGGTGATGGGCATGGCCCTGCCGATGGGCGGTCACCTCACCCACGGCTGGAACGTCTCCGCAACCGGGCGGTGGTTCCGGGCCGTTCAGTACGGCGTCCGCCAGGACACCGGCCGCGTCGACTTCGACGAGGTACGCGACCTCGCCCGCAAGGAGCGCCCCAAGCTGATCTTCTGCGGCGGTACGGCGATCCCCCGCACGATCGAGTTCGACGCCTTCGCCGCGATCGCGCGCGAGGTGGGGGCGATCCTGGTCGCCGACATCGCCCACATCGCGGGGCTCGTCGCCGGCGGAGCGCACCCTTCACCTGTTCCGCACGCTGACGTGCTCTCCACGACGACGCACAAGACGCTGCGCGGGCCGCGGGGGGCGATGCTGATGAGCCGCGCCGAGCACGCCAAGGCGCTGGACAAGGCGGTCTTCCCCGGCTTGCAGGGCGGGCCGCACAACCACACCACGGCCGCCATCGCGGTGACGCTGCGCGAGGCCGCGTCCGAGGCCTTCCGCAACTACGCCCACCAGGTCGTCGAGAACGCCAAGATGCTCGCCGACGCCCTCGCCGCGCGCGGCTTCGACCTGGTCTCAGGCGGCACGGACAACCACTTGATCCTCGTCGATCTGGCGTCCAAGGACATCCCTGGCAAGCAGGCGGCCAAGGCGCTCGACCGTGCCGGCATCGTCGTGAACTACAACACCGTCCCCTTCGACCCGCGCAAGCCTTTCGACCCCTCGGGTATCCGCCTTGGCACCCCGGCGATCACGAGTCGCGGCATGCCCGCTGCGGTCATGCCGACGATCGCCGGGTGGATCGACGACGCCATCGCTGCGGCCCGCAAGGACGACGAGGCGGGGCTGGAACGGGTCAGCGGGGCGGTCCGTGAGCTCACCGCCGCCTACCCCGCGCCCGGTATCTCCTCCTGAGCCGGCGCTGCCCTCATCGACTCGCCCAGGCGAGGCGCTCGACGAGGGACTTCTCGCGCGGCCCGAACCAGGGCGGCGATCCGGCCGCCGCGTTCTCCTCGATGCGGTCCCGGCTCGACGTGGCGGGGATCACGACGGTGACACGCAGGTCCGAGAGAGTCCATTTGAGCAGCGCCTGCGCCCAGGTGTGCACCCCGAGCTCCGCCAGCGGCCGGAGCTTGGCCTCCGGGGGCGGGTTCCGCACGAGCTCCCCGCTGCCGAGCGGCTTCATGACGACCACGCCGAGGCCGAGGTCGGCGGCAAGCGGCAGGATGCGCTCGGCGGCCTCCTGCTGGCGGGGGTTGTAGGGGATCTGCACGGCGTCGATGCGGCCGGTGCGCATGACCGTCTCGAGCTCGTCGAAACGGGCGGGTGCCCAGTGGGTGGCTCCGATGGCGCGGACCCGCCCGGCCTCCCGCTCGGCGCCGAGCCTGTCCAGCCGCTGTGGCCAGGCCTTGAGGTTGTGCACCTGGTAAAGATCGACCCGGTCGCCGAAGTAGCCAAGCGCGGTCCGCAGCTGGCGCTCGGCTTCCCCGTCGTCGGCGGTCCACAGCTTGGTGGCGACGAACGCCTCCCCCCGCCTCCCACGCAGCGCGTCACCCAGCACCCGCTCCGCCTCGCCGTACATGGGCGAGCTGTCGACGAAGCGCACCCCGCTGTCCAAGCCACTACGGACGACCGCGTGACGCTCCTTCTCCGCGAGCTCATCTCGGACGTCGAGGACACGCCAGGTACCGAGGCCGACGGCGGGCACCTGGACGCCTGAGTGGCCGAGCGGGCGCTGTTCGACGGGCATGCCTCCTCCATTCACCGCGGAGCGACCTGCTTCGCGCGTAGGGGCGTGGCACCGATCATGCCTGCCGGTCACAGCCACGACGCCAGGAGGTCAGATGGACCGATAGTTGTATACGAAATACCCTGATGGCTGGCCAGTAGCACCCCCCAGTCACCCTGCCACCCTGCCACCCGCCCGCTACCCGCCCGCCGTCCGGCGACGAGACCCAGGAGGCCGCGTGTTCACCACCCGCCCGGAGCTCAAGGGCAACTTCGGCATGATCGCCTCGACCCACTGGCTCGCAAGCGCGGCGGGCATGTCCGTGCTCGAGCGCGGCGGGAACGCCTTCGACGCGGCCGTCGCGGCCGGTTTCACCCTCCAGGTCGTCGAACCCCACCTCAACGGCCCCGGCGGCGAGGTGCCGATCCTGTTCGCCGCCGCGGGTGGCCCCCCCACCGTGCTCTGCGGCCAGGGCACCGCGCCCGCCGCGGCGACGCCCGACGCGTTCTCGGGC
>JBOHCZ010000388.1:0-2988 GCA_050699195.1 Streptomycetales bacterium | reverse complement strand
AAGTCGTGCTTGGCGGCGTTGCCGACCGCGATGAGCCGGGCCGCGAGCGCCGCCGTGCGCTCCGCGTCCATGGGGTGCGCACGCAGCCGGGCGTGCGCGTCCCGCAGGCGCGTCGCGAACTCGGCCGCCTGCCGAGCCTCTCCGGGCTCCGGCGACCCGTCCATCACGCCCTCCCCGGCCCGCCGGTGGTGGTGGTGGGCAGCCAGCGCGGGCGGCGCCCTTCGTAGGCGGCGACCTCGGCGGCGTGGCGTTGCGTGAGCCCGATGTCGTCGAGCCCCTCCATCAGACGCCAACGCGTGTAGTCGTCGATCTCGAAGTGCCAGACATGGTCGGCCGCGTGGACCGTGCGTTCGAGAAGGTCGACGGTGACCTCGGCCGTGGGATCCTCCTCGACGATCGACCACAGCCGCTCCACGGCGTCGTGGGGAAGCTCGACGGTGAGCAGCCCGCCCTTGAGCGAGTTGCCGCGGAAAATGTCGGCGAAGCGCGGGGAGATCACGACCTTGAAGCCGTGGCCCTGCAGCGCCCACACCGCGTGCTCGCGGGAGGAGCCCGTACCGAAGTCCGGCCCCGCGACCAGGATCGTCGCCCCGGCGTGCTCGGCCCGGTTCAGCACGAAGCCGGGATCGGCCCGCCAGGCCTCGAACAGGCCGACCTCGAAACCGGTACGGGTGACCCGCTTGAGGTAGACGGCGGGGATGATCTGGTCGGTGTCGACGTTGCTGTAGCGCAGCGGCACCGCCCGGCCGGTGTGTGTGGCGAACGGCTCCACGGCTATGCCTCCACGGCGGCGAGCTCGGGCAGATCGGTGGGCGCGGCCAGGTGACCGAGCACGGCAGTCGCGGCGGCCACGGGCGGCGACACCAGGTGGGTGCGCCCGCCCTTGCCCTGCCGGCCTTCGAAGTTGCGGTTGGACGTCGACGCGCTCCGCTCGCCGGGCCGGAGCTGGTCGGGGTTCATGCCCAGGCACATGGAGCATCCCGCGTGGCGCCACTCGGCGCCCGCCGCGGTGAACACCCGGTCCAGGCCCTCCTGCTCGGCCTGCAGTCGTACGGCCACCGAGCCGGGCACCACCAGCATGCGGACGTCATCGGCGACCCGGCGGCCCTCCAGCACCCCCGCCGCCGCGCGCAGGTCCTCGATCCGCCCGTTCGTACAGGAGCCGACGAAGACCGTGTCGACGGCGATCGCGCGCAACCGGGTGCCAGGTCGCAGGCCCATGTAGGCGAGGGCGCGCTCGGCCGATGTGCGCTGCGCCGGGTCGTCGTAGGCGGCCGGGTCGGGCACCGACGCCGACAGCGGGGCGCCCTGCCCGGGGTTCGTACCCCACGTGACGAACGGGGCGAGGTCGGCCGCATCGAGGACGACCTCGGTGTCGAACACCGCGTCATCATCGGTGGCGAGCGTGCGCCAGTACTCGAGCGCCGCGTCCCAGTCCGCGCCGAGCGGCGCGTTGGGGCGCCCCTCGAGGTAGCCGAACGTGGTCTCGTCCGGCGCGATCATGCCGGCGCGGGCACCGGCCTCGATCGACATGTTGCAGATCGTCATGCGGGCTTCCATGGACAGCGCCCGGACGGCCTCGCCGCGGTACTCGATGACGTGGCCCTGCCCGCCACCCGTACCGATCCGGGCGATGACCGCCAGGATGACGTCCTTGCTCGTCACGCCCTGCGGGAGCCGTCCGTTCAGGGTCACGGCCATGGTCTTGAACGGGCGCAGCGGCAGGGTCTGGGTCGCGAGGACGTGCTCGACCTCGCTGGTGCCGATGCCGAACGCCAGGGCACCGAACGCCCCGTGGGTGGAGGTGTGGCTGTCGCCGCAGACCACTGTCATGCCGGGCTGGGTGAGCCCGAGGTGGGGGCCGATGACGTGCACGATGCCTTGGCCGGCATCGCCCATCGGGTGCAGCCGGATGCCGAAGTCCGCGCAGTTCCTGCGCAGCGTCTCGACCTGGGTCCGTGACACGGGGTCTGAGATCGGTCCCACGATGTCGTCCGTCGGGACGTTGTGGTCCTCGGTCGCGATGGTCAGCTCGGGGCGGCGGACGGCGCGCCCGGCGATCCGCAGCCCGTCGAACGCCTGGGGACTGGTCACCTCGTGGATGAGGTGGAGGTCGATGTAGAGCAGGTCTGGCTCCCCGTCGGCACGCCGCGCGACGTGGGCGTCCCAGACCTTCTGCGCGAGTGTTCGTCCCATCGCCGTCCTCCCGCCCGCCGGATGCCTGTCCGCTGGACTTGCGTCTCGCAATCTGAGACTACAATATCAGTGCATGGACAACTCTAGCGGAGTCGGTGTCCTCGACAAGGCCGCCTCGGTGCTCGCCGCCCTCGAGGCCGGGCCGGCGACCCTCGCGAACCTCGTGAGCGCGACCGGGCTGGCCCGCCCCACCGCCCATCGCCTCGCGGTGGCCCTCGAACACCATCGGCTCGTCGCCCGCGACCTGCAAGGCCGCTTCATCCTCGGCCCGCGGCTGGCCGAGCTTGCCTCCGCCGCAGGCGAGGACCGCCTGCTGGCCGCCGCGGGACCGGTACTCGAGCGGCTGCGGGACGTCACGGGCGAGAGCGCCCAGCTGTACCGGCGGCAGGGCGACGCCCGGGTGTGCGTGGCCGCCGCCGAGCGGCGCGCCGGCCTGCGCGACACGGTGCCCGTCGGCGCCACCCTGCCCATGACCGCCGGGTCGGCCGCGCAGATCCTGCTGGCCTGGGAGGAGCCGGAACGCCTCCACCGCGGCCTGCAGGGCGCGAGGTTCAGCGCCACGACCCTGTCAGCGGTACGCCGCCGCGGATGGGCGCAAAGCGTCGCCGAACGCGAGCAGGGAGTGGCCTCGGTGTCCGCGCCGGTGCGCGGACCGAGCAACCGCGTGGTCGCGGCCGTGTCGGTGTCGGGTCCGATCGAGCGGCTTACCCGGCAGCCCGGGCGGCGCTACGCCCCGCCCGTCCTGGAGACGGCGGCGCGGCTGTCCGAGGTGCTGCGCCGCAACGGCTGACG
>JBOHCZ010000387.1:0-4593 GCA_050699195.1 Streptomycetales bacterium | reverse complement strand
CCGCCGGACTGGTACAGGAGGCGATGTCGGGCACCCTCGAGGTCCCCACGCAGGATGATCTTCCGGCCTGCGAGCGGCAGCGGGTCGCCTCGTGGGACCGCGATCTCCGGCTGCTGCTCGACGAGCTGCTGCTCAGCCGGTCCTCCGACCGTCCGGTGATCCTTCCGCGCTCGCTGTCCGCCTCCCAGCTCGTCACGCTGGCCGCCGACGCTGACCAGCTCGCCCGGCAGCTCGCGCGGCCCATGCCGAGCAGGCCCCGCCCGTCGGCCCGGCGCGGGACCCGGTTCCATGCGTGGGTCGAGTCGCTGTTCGACCAGCGGCCGCTGCTCGAGCCCGACGACCTCCCCGGTGCGGCCGACGCCGACATCGGTGACGAGGGCGATCTCGTCGAGTTGCAGGAGGCGTTCCTGCGGACCCCCTACGCCGAGGTCCCCCCCATCGCCGTCGAGGCGCCGTTCCGGCTCGTGCTCGGGGGGCGGGTGATCCGGGGGCGCATCGATGCGGTGTACGAGGCTGACGGTGGCTATGAGGTCGTCGACTGGAAGACCAACCGGGCACAGACCGCCGACCCGCTGCAGCTCGCGATCTACCGGGTCGCGTGGGCGGATCTGCGGGACGTGCCGCTCGGGCGGGTGAGCGCGGCGTTCCTCTATGTCCGCACCGGCGAGGTGGTGCGGCCCGCCGACCTCCCCGACCGCGACGCCCTCGCGCGAGTGCTGGCCGGCTGAGTCCGCGACAGCCGCCACGAGACGCGCCCTAGTACGGCGCCAGGTCGAGCACGAGTGCGCGGTGGTCGGAGACCAGCAGGTGCAGCGCCTCGGCGCGCCGTACCCGCTCAGGGGCTACGCCCACGGCGAGCATGTGGTCGAACTGCACGCGCGGGGCGTGCGCGGGGTAGGTCGCCAGCCGCGCCAGCTGCCGCCACCCGGTGACCGTCCGGGGGAGCGTGCCCGGCAGGTTGAGATCGCCGAGGATGAGCCGCGGCGCGGGGAGGTCACCGACCCACGAGACGATGCGACGCAGTTGCGTGATGTTCCAGCCGGGCACGAAGGACAGGTGGGCGGTGACGACCGTCATAGGACCACCGTGGGGGAGTTCGACGACCGCGGCCAGCGCGGCACGCGGCTCGTCGGAGACCCTCGCGAGACGCCGGTGCCCGGGCACGAGCAGCGGGAGACCAACGGGCGCGGCCTCGAACCGCCGCATCCGCCACCGGATGACCGGCAGGCGCGAGGCGAGGCCGATGCCGTAGCTCGGTCCCGGGTCCGGCGCAGCGTCCCGGTCGGGGAGGGCGTCGGTCGCGGCCACCGCGTCCCGGCCGGGGGTCCCGCGCAGTGTGGGCACGAACCGCCAGTGCCGGGCCTCGAGCGCTTCGGCGGTGAGCGCGGCCTGGTCGACGCCGCCGGAGCGGCCCTGGAAACGGTCGATCTCCTGGAGACCGACGACGTCGGCGTCGAGCAGCTTCGCCGACTCGCAGAGCAGCGCGGTGTCGGTAGCGTCCTGCATCGGGGACAGCCCGTGCAGCAGGTTGAACGTCGCGAACCGGAGCACTCTTGCATTCTCCCCGCGCGGTCCGTCGCAGGGAGTGCGCATGACAGGATCCGCTCAACCGTCGCCACCCGTCCGGCTGCCCCCGGCACAGCCGGAGCGAGCAGGCAACGGACAGCGTGGCAGTTCCGCTCATCGGAGGCCGCCGGTGAGAGCGGAACCGCCACGCTCGACACAACCCACGCGCAACTCACGGCGCGACGGGCCGATCGCCCTTTCTGAGAAAATCCTCCGCGATCATCGCGGCGCTGACAAGGGCGGGGTTTTCAGATGGTGAGCGTGAGCGCACGGCTCACCTGGGCCGCGGTGGCGTGTACCCGCCCCGCGGCGGCCTCGACGCTGCCCAGCCGGTGGATGGGCAGGGAAACCCCGATCGCACCGATGCGCCGCCCGTCCGTGATCGGGACGGCGGCGCAGCCGGTGCCGACGGCGTACTCCTCGCGGTCCAGAACGAGACCGGCACGCAGTTCGGCAGCGGTGCGACTGGCCAGATAGTCGGGCCGCGTCACAGTGCGGGCGGTGAGTTCGTACAGCGGGTGGCGGTTCAGGTAGTCCAGGCGGTCGGGCTCGTCGAGGGCGCTGATGACGCACTTCCCGGTCGCGGTGGCGTGCCCCGCCTCGTGCAGTCCCACCCAGAGATTGCTTTGCATCGGCGGGGGACCCTCGATGAACTCGAGCATGCGGATCTCCCCGTCCTCGTACAGTGACAGGTCGACAGCCGCGCCCAGCTCGTTGCGCAACGCCGTGAGGAGCGGGCGGACCCTGTTGAGCGTGATCTGATGGCGGCCGCTGGTGTGCAGCGTGTCGAGCCGGGTCCCCAGCACGTAGTGGCCATCCCGCACGCGGTTCAGGTAACCCTCGTGGGTCAGGGTACGGAGCAGGTGGTAGGTGGTGCCGAGCGCGAGTCCCGTCTCGCGGGCCAGCCGCTTCGCCGGCGCGCCGGACTCGTGGGCGCTGACAGCCTCGAGCAGGCGCAGCGCCCTCTGCACCGAGCCGATGAGTGTCGGTTCCGTGTCCGTCACCAGTTCGTCACCTGTCATCCGGTGGCCCCACGCGTCCCCCCGCGGAACGCCCCCGCTGGGGGTGCCACCACTGTCGAGTGGATCCCCCAACGGCGCCCAGGTCAAGACCTTCCGCAAGCCGGCTTCGCGGGGTCTGGCCGGGCCGCGCACCGCGAAGTGGGCACTGAGCCTACAGTTGGTGGGCATGACGAGCACACCGGCCGCAGCCGGGCAGACACCGACGGTGCGCGGCTTCATCGAACGGCACCGTGACCGGTTCCTCACCGACCTCGTCGAGTGGCTGGCGATCCCGTCGATCTCCGGCGAGCCCCAGCACGCCGGGGATGTCGCGGCGTCGGCCGAGTGGCTGGCCGCCGCACTGCGCGAGACCGGGTTCCCGACCGTCGAGGTGTGGCAGACCGCCGGGCTGCCCGCGGTGTACGCCGAGTGGCCGTCCGGTGACCCTGCGGCGCCGACGATCCTGGTGTACGGCCACCACGACGTGCAGCCGGTCGACCCGGTGGGGCTGTGGCGGTCGGCGCCCTTCCAACCGCAGGTCCGCGGCGACCAGCTCTTCGCGCGCGGCGCGTCCGACGACAAGGGACAGGTGCTCTTCCACACCCTCGGGCTGCGTGCCCACCTCGCCGCGACCGGCCGCCGTTCTCCCGCGGTCAACCTCAAGCTGATCGTCGAGGGCGAGGAGGAGTCCGGGTCGCCGCACTTCGCCGGACTGCTGCGAACCAACCGCGACCGGTTGGCCTGTGACGTCGTCGTCGTTTCCGACACGGGCATGTGGAGCGCCGACGTCCCCTCGATCTGTACGGGTATGCGGGGGCTCACGGACTGTCAGGTCGACGTGCACGGCCCGGACGTCGACCTGCACTCGGGGAAGTTCGGAGGCGGAGTGCGCAACCCGCTGCACGTGCTGTGCGAGCTGCTTGCCGGCCTGCACGACGACCAGGGCCGGGTCACCTTGCCGGGTTTCTACGACAAGGTCGTGCCGCTCTCCGACCGCGAACGCGCGCTACTCGCCCGGCTGCCCTTCGACGAGGCCGCGTGGCTGGCGGTCGCCGCGAGCCGGGCGCCCTACGGGGAGGCCGGCTACAGCACGCTGGAACGCGTCTGGGCGCGCCCGACAGCCGAGGTCAACGGGATCTGGGGCGGCTACCAGGGGCCCGGGCACAAGACGATCGTGCCGGGCGACGCGCACGCCAAGATTTCGTTCCGGCTGGTCGCCGACCAGGACCCACGCGACGTGCAGGCGGCGTTCCGCTCGTGGCTCTCCGATCGAATGCCGGAGGGCGTCGGGTGGAACGTGGAGTTCTACGGTGAGGGGGTGCGTCCCTGCCTGACCCCGCTCGACCACCCGGCCGTGCAGTCCGTACTGCGCGCCACGTCCCGGGCCTTCGAGTCAGAGGTGCTCTTCACCCGCGAGGGCGGGTCGGGCCCGGAGGCCGACCTCGCCGACATCCTCGCGGCTCCGGTGGTGTTCCTCGCCGTCGGCCTGCCCGACGACCGCATCCACGCGCCGAACGAGAAGGTGGAGATCCCCCTGCTGCTCAAGGGCGCGGAGGCGGCCGCCCACCTGTGGTCGGACCTGGCCGCCGCGCCGGCGGTGCCGAGCGAGAGCCCGTGACGCCGACACCTCAGCTCGCGCTCGCCAGGTCGGACGTGGACCGGGCGGTGGCACGCAGGTTCGACGCGGCGTGGCTGGCGCAGGCGTGGGGCGACCCCCGCACCCGCGTGCTCGTGGTCTTCGAGGCGGCCGTGCTCGTCGACGGCGCGGGTGAGCCGGTCTACACCTCGCCCGGCGATGCGCCCGAAGGGGAGCGCTACCTGCTCGGGGTCGACGGGCAGGTGGTGTACTTCGCGGTGGCCATCCCCGGGCCACCGGCAGTGGACGAACGGCTCGTCGCGCTCCGCGAGATCGGCAGCGCGTTGCGGGACCGCGACGCCGGCCTGGCCGTCCACGCGATCGCCCTGGACGAGTGGCATCGCCGACACCCCCGCTGCGCGCGCTGCGGCGCGCCGACCGAGGTGGCGG
>JBOHCZ010000386.1:0-12347 GCA_050699195.1 Streptomycetales bacterium | reverse complement strand
CCCCGATGGTCAACGGCGAGGGCGCGATCGTGCACGCACCGGGCGGGGACGTGCTCGGCGTGGAGTGGGACCCGTACACCGGCGACCACCTCCAGGCCTTCAAGTTCGAGTCGGACACCGGGCAGTGGCTGTACCAGGAGCTGCCGCTGCACCAGCCGTTCTTCGACCGGGAGTGGATCGCGGTCGTCCCCGGCCCGGTCACGATCGACGGCCAGACCCATGAGTACGTGTCCTTCATCAAGGGTGGGTTCCCGTCCAAGGAGGCCTGGCTCTACAGCACCGACGGGCTGAACTACACGAACGTGATGAGCAAGTTCGCCGAGCACATGCTCAGCGGTGCGACCACCTCCAGCCACCTCTCCACGGCGGCGGATCCGGCGTTCGACTGGAGCCAGGCCAACACCAACGGCCGCATCACCCAACTCGGCAACGGTGACGCGCTGGCCGGTCCCGACCAGGGCGACGACTGGTACCTCTTCGACGGCGAGACGTTCAGCTGGTCGGCGTTCACCTACCCCGACGGCAGCACGCCGCAGGGCGTGATGCAGCTCGACTCGGCGGGCCGGATCCACGAGGTGGTGCCGTCGTCGGGCGGTGCGTCCTTCACCTACCGGCTGTCCGGGGACGGCGGCCGTACCTGGCAGGAGACTCCGGTCGCGCTTCCCGCGGGACACGTGATCGAGGAGCTCGACTTCCGGGCCAACCGCGCCGCCGGCGTGTCCGCCGTGGGCATCCACGCCCACGACGCCACCGACAACGCGGACCAGGATCTGGTCTACAAGCTCGACATCACCGGCGACGCCGCGCAGCTGCGCCGGCAGCATTTCCTCGGCCTCGGCGATGTCGACGGGTCCTCCGGGGTCGGCGCCGACGTACGGTTCGACTTCGAGACCATCGCCATCTTCCCGGACGGCCGGGTCGCGGTGTCCTTCTACGACACCACGACGACGTCAGGGGGAGACGTGCAGCCCGCGCTCGCGGTGGAGCTCGACACCAAGCTCGGCGGTCGCGTAGAGCCCGTGGAGCCGCAGCCGCCTCCGAGCCTGGGCACCCCTGTCGCGTCCTTCACGTTCGACGGCGATCCGGAGGGGTGGACCACGGGGGGCGTGCCCACCTGGGCGCGCTCGGAGCCCGGTACGAAGACCGGCGCGGACGAACCTGGCACGCAGGCCTTCGCGATCGAGCAGCTCTCCTATGTCGACGCCATGGACGCCACCGTCACCTCGCCGCCGATCGCGACACCGGCCGGCCTGTCGGTCGTGCAGTTCTGGCTCAAGCTCGACACGGAGGAGGGCTTCGACTTCGTCCAGGTGGAGTGGAGCGCGGACGGGGCCACCTGGCAGCCGCTCGGCTCGTTCTCCGGGCAGAACGCCGGCCACCCGGCGTGGCAGCAGAAGACCCTGGGCTTCGACTCACCCGGTGGCGACGTGCAGGTGCGTTTCCGCTTCACCTCCGACGTGTTCTGCGCCGGGGTGTCCTGCGGGCACCAGGGCGCCCGGGTCGACGAGGTGGTGGTCGGCACCGCGCGGTGAGCGATCGGAACACCTGATGCGTATATACGTAGCATCAGATGACACGGACGACGATCGACCTGGACCCCGTGGTGCTGCGTCAGCTCAAGGCACGTCAGCGCAAGGAGGGCAAGACGCTCGGCCGCCTCGCCTCTGACCTGCTCGCCCAGGCGCTGGCCAACACCGACCCCGCTCCCCCCTCGGCGCTGCGGTGGACAGCCGCGGATCTTGGGCCCCTGGTCGACCTCGACGACAAGGAAGCCGTCGCCCGCGCCTTGGGGGACGACGAGCGTCGATGAGCGCCACGGTTGATGTGAACGTGCTGGTCCACGCCTCCGACACGGGTAGCCCCGGCACGGGAGGGCGCGCGAGCTGTTGGCGGACCTTGCCGCCGGCACCACTCTGACGACCCTGTTGCTGCAGGCCTAGAAGGCGGACGTCTCCAGCCAACGCTCCAGCAGCCGCTGGTCACCGAACACGGCGAAGCGGTCGGCGGCGGGCTTCCGGCGGCCGTAGGTGAGGAGGAGCAGGTCGCTGGCCGGAGCCCGGACCGCGACCGTGCCCTTGCCGTGACCTCGGGCCCAGGTGAAGCCATCGGGCTGGAGGGTGATCATCCACTCGCCGTCGGCGTCCGTGGAATGCAGGTGCAGCGTCGCGCCTTCTCCGCCCAGCTCTCGCAGGCGCTCCGCCACCCGGGGGGCGAACGGCAGGTTGGTGAGGAACTCGTCGATGCCGTCGACCGCTGTGCGGGGTGCGATGAGCGGCTCGCGGCCCAGCGCCAGCTCGGCGTCGGCGCGGTGGACGACGGCCTCGTGCAGCACCCTGCGCGACCAGAAGCGCGCGTGCCGGTCGGGCCCCCACGTCCACATCGGGGCGTCCGGGTCGACCGCGCGCAGCGCCGCGACCAGCGATGCGACTCCTGCGGCGAGCCATACCGGGTAATCGGCCTCGTCATCGGGCAGGCCGATCTCCACGTCCCGGGACCGGACGCGCTCGTTCGCCCGGGTACGCACGACGTGCTCGACCCACCGATGCGTGCTGCCGTGATGCTTGACCAGGACGGCGATCGTCCATCCCGGGCAGCTGGGCACCGGTGTCGCGGGATCGACGTGGCGGACGACCTCGATGAAGCGGGCCATCTCGGCCTCGAGCCCAGCGCAGTAGCGCTCGTGTTCCCAGCGACCGTCAATCCGCTCACTCACAGGGCGAGCGTAGGCGATCCGCAGCGACGCAGCCGTGGCGAGCGTGCGGCAACGGACTAGCCTGGGCGCTTGCCTCGTTCCCTACCTGAGGGAGTCTCATGCGTGAAGTCATCGTCACCGGTGGGGGGACCGGCATCGGGTACGCCGTCGCGGAGACGTTCGTCCGGGCCGGTGACCGCGTGACGGTCACCGGTCGCCGTAAGGACGTACTCGAGGCTGCCGCCGAACGCCTCGGAGCCCGGCACGTGGCCTTCGACGCCTCCGATCCGGTGGCGGTGTCGGCGGCGCTCGACCTGCTCCCGGAGCGCGTCGACGTGCTCGTCAACAACGCCGGGGGGAACGCCGACTTCGACCGGTCCTCCGCGTCCGAGAGGAGCCTGGCTGACCTTGCTGCCGCCTGGCGGGCCAACCTGGACGCCAATTTACTCTCCGCTGTCCTGGTCACGGCCGCCCTGGCGCCCCGGCTGGCCGACGACGCCCGCGTCGTCGGGATCGGATCGATCGCCGCACGCCGCGGGGCCGGATCGTACGGCGCGGCGAAGGCCGCCCTCGAGGCCTGGGCCGCCGACGTGGCGGCCGAGCTGGGCGGACGCGGGATCACGGTGAACGTGGTCTCCCCGGGCCTCGTCCCCGACACCGACTTCTTCCGCGACCGCCCCATGGACGCACTCGTCCGGAACCGCGTCGCAGAGACCCGCAACCACCGCCCAGGAACCCCCGCCGACATCGCGGCGGCCGTGCGGTTCGTGACCTCGCCGGAGGCCGGTCACGTCACCGGCCAGGTGATCCACGTCAACGGCGGGGCGTACCTCGGGCGCTGACGTGACAGTCAGCGGCGGCGGCGGGTGAGCCGCCGGGCCGAGCGGAACGGGCGGGTGAGCCGCCAGGACCACGAGCCGGTGACGGCGTCGAGGCGTCGCTGGAGCACGGCGTGGCGGCGTGTGAGCGCGCCGACCTTCTGGTCCAGCCGTGAGATGCGCTCCTGCTGCCGCCGGCTGCGTTCCGTGAGCTCCCGGCGCTGCTGCCGGGTGCGGCCGAGCCGCTCCGCCAGGACGCGGCGCTCGCTGTGGTGCCCGGTCGCCTGCTGGGTCATGACGTCGTGCAGCGCGGCGAGGCGCTCGTGCCGCGCGATGATCTCCCGCAGCATGGGGATCTGGTCCGCCACCCGCCCGGTCCAGTCAGCGGTGAGGTCGTCGCCGTCGACCGGCTCGGTCAGCGGATAGCCGAACTGCGCGAAGTCGGCGTCGTAGAGGTGCTGGAGGGAGGCCAGTGCAGCCTTGTCGTAGACGATCGGGCTGTAGGGCAGCGGCATGCGGTTGTCGCGGCCCAGCGGGGCGAGCTCCACGGCGCGGTCACCGAGGTGGCCGCGCAGGGCGGTCAGCGTCTCGCCGATCTCCTCCACGCGCCCGACGTGGTCGAGCGGCAGCCGTTCGACGAGCAGGTGCTGCGGCGCCCAGTGCACCTCCCGGATCTGGTCGTCCCAAGCGTGCTCGTGCAGCGCCGCGACGAAGGCGCGGAAGTCCTCGAGGATGTCGTCGGGGCGCTCGGGCACCCGCGGGAACCACGGCTGGTGGCCGAACGCCTGGATGTATTGGGGCTCGCGCATCAGCAGCTTGGACTGCCACGCCGACCAGATCTTGGGCGCCGGGTCGCGGACGACCGCGAAGCGGAACCAGCCGTCCTCGGTGAGCACCCGCTTGCGCTGGTCCCCCGCGAAGTTGGCCAGCACCCGTCCCGCCCGCTGCCAGACAGCCATGTCGTGCACCGCCATCGACAGCGTGACCTCGGGTTTGCCCGAGGCCACGAAGCTCTCGCGGGTCAGGCCCGCCGGGGGCGCGAGCAGCCACAGCAGTGAGGTCCACGCGGCCTTGGGTACGGCGACGAAGAGCACCTTCATCTCGTCGAGCACGATCGTGCGCGTCTCGATGTACCGCTCGTAGGCAAACCCGGCCGGGTAGGCAGGGTCGGCCGGGTCCGCCGGTGCCAGCACCCCAGACGCCGGGCCGGCCAGCCCGCCGCCAGACATCTCGGGCATCACCCTCCTGCCGGTCGCGGAGATCACGCGAAAGACCAGCGGAGTCTAACGCAGCCCGCGATCACGCCACGGGATCTCCGGGCCGGGCTCCCGCGTCGGGCTGCAGCAGCCGTACGACACCGTCGTCACCGATGGCGCCCAGCAGCAGGAACTCGCTGCGGAACCCGGCGATCCGCTTGGCGCCCAGGTTCACGGCTCCGATGACCATCCGCCCGTACAGCTCGTCTGCCGGGTAGTGGATCACCTGGGCGCTGGTGTGGCGCTCGCCGAGCGGCCCGAAGTCGACGCGGATCTTGGCGGCGGGCCGGCGCGCCTCGGGGAAGGGCGCGACCTCGGTCACGCGGCCGACGCGCATGTCGACCGCGAAGAACTGGCCGGCATCGATCTCGGGCTTGCCGTCCGGGTGCTCGGGCATGGCGTTACCTTACGGGCGTCCCGCCGCGAGCCCCCGCGCCGCGCTCGCCAATATGCACGTATTGGCGGGTCCGGGGGCTGAGGTGGCCACCAGTATGTGCATATCGGCGTGGCGGGCTGCTCGGTCGCGGGGTTCGCCGCACGGGCGTCCGCGCTGTTCCGGTCGACGTGCCCCCGTGCCTGACGTACTGTCCGAAGAACAGGACCTTCGGCGTGCCCGCGTCAGGTGCGGGTCACCTGAAGAGGGGGGTAGGCATGTTCGCACAGGTCATCCAGGGGCGCGTCGCCAAGCCCGCCGCGCTGCGGGAGCTGCTGGACCGTTGGGTCGACGAGCTCTCGCCGGGCGCGACGGGCTGGCTCGGCAGCACCGTCGGTGTCACCGACGACGGGCGTCTCATCGGCGTCGCCCGTTTCGAGTCCGAACGGCTGGCACGCCAGAACAGCGAGCGTCCCGAGCAGCACGAGTGGTGGACCGAGGCTTCGAAGCTGCTGCGTGGGGAGGCGGTGTTCCACGACTGCGCCGATTTCACCCAGCTGCTCCGTGGGGGCTCGGATGATGCGGCGTTCGTGCAGATGATCCAGGGCCGGGTGCTGGACGTCGATCTCGTGCATGCCGTGCTGGACCGTTCCGAGCCGATGCTGGCCGAGTTCCGGCCGGACCTCATCGGCGTCACCTTTGCCTTGCACGGTGACGGAGGCTTCACCGAGGCCGCGTACTTCACGTCGGAGTCCGAGGCCCGGGCGGGCGAGCGCAAGGAGCCCACGGGCGAGATGAAGGACCTCTTCGAGCAGGAACGTGCCCTGCTCAGGCAGCTCGAGTACTTCGACCTTCGCGACCCCTGGCTGTACTCGCCGCGGGCGTGAGGTCGACCGGCACTGGGGAGGGAGCGCCATGGCAGGCGTCGAAGTCAAGAGTTTCGAGAAGGCTGACGAGACACGTCCCTTCAAGGGCAAGGGCAAGGCCGACCTGGTCATGCTCGGCGGGCGTGCGGTCGGCCGGGGCGTCTTCGAAGCCGGATGGCGGTGGTCGCAGAACGTCAAACCCATCGCCGGCACAGAGCTGTGTGAGGTCTCCCACCTCGGTTACTGCGTTTCGGGCCGGCTGAGGATCTTGATGCAGGACGGCTCGAAGCAGGAGATCGGGCCAGGTGATGCCTTCGCGATCCCGCCCGGGCACGACGCCGAGGTGATCGGCGACCAGGCGTGCGTCATGCTCGACTTCGGCGAGATCGGGGAGTACGCCAGGTCCCGGTGAGTCCCGGTCCCTCCGACCGGCCACGTCAGGCAAAACGCCACCCGACGTGGGGGCGGGTGCCTATGCTCGGGGCACGGCGGGAGAGGAAGGACGTGGCGTGATGAGCGTTCCCCGGCTCTCCTGGTCGGTGCGCAAGGCGGGGCCGTGGACGATCGCCGAGGTCGGCGGTGAGATCGATCTGGCCACCGCCCCGGAGTTCCGCCGCCTGCTGCTGGGCTGCCTCGACGACACGAGCTCCCTCGTCGTCGACCTGTCCAAGACCGAGTACCTCGACTCCACGGGCCTCGGCGTGCTGATCGGGGTGCTGCGCCAGACCAAGGCGCTCGGCGGGCAGCTGCGGCTGGCGGGCCTGCAGCGTCGCGTCCGGCAGGTTTTCCAGATCACGCACCTCAACGAGCTGTTCGCGATCTACGACACGGCCGAGGACGCCCTGGGGCGTGTCGGCGGCCCGCGGTGAACCCGGACACCGTGGTCGGCTGTCGGCGCGGCTGGCCGCGGCCCGTACCGTGAGGGCGTGTACGCGTTCCTGCTGAGGCCGCGCTGGCTGGGGCTGCACCTGCTCACGATCATCCTGATCGCGACGTTCTGCTGGCTGGGCTGGTGGCAGCTCGGCCGTGCCCAGCCCGACACTGCGAGCACGGAGGGACGCCAGACCACGTCGGCCCCGGTGCCTCTCGCTGAGCTGGTCGGGCTCGGGGATCCTGTGACCCCCCGGGACGCCGACCGGGCCGTCACGGTCCGGGGCAGCTACGACGGCGAACGCCAGCTGCTGGTGCCCGAACGCCTGCACGGACGTGCGGGTTTCTCCGTGATCGCCCCGCTGGTGACCCGCGACGACGTCGCCGTCACCGTCCATCGAGGGTGGGTTCGGCGTCCGGGGGCCGGCGTTCCCCCGCCGCCTGACGGCCAGGTGACGGTCTCGGGGAGGTTGGCTCTTCCTGAGGGCGCGGCGCCCGCGGGCCCCGGGCCCGCGGCCCTCCCCCCCGGCCAGGTGAGCATGATCAGCCCGGCGCTGCTCATCAATCAGTGGCCGTACCGGCTCTACGACGGCTACCTGACGCTGCCCGGCGGGAACAGCGGCCTCGAACCCGTTCCCGCCCCCGAAGCCTGGTCAGGACCTGCGAACTGGTCGCTGCAGAACCTCGCCTACGTGGCCCAGTGGTGGACCTTCGCCGCCGCGTCGCTGTTCATGTGGGGGGTGCTCGTCCGACGTGAGGCCGCTGAGCGCGGGCCCGCGGCGGCTGCGCCGTGAGCCACGCCGGCCGGAGCGAGCGGAAGCTCAGCCGGCCTCGGGAACGGCGGCCCGCTCCTCCCGGGCCACCTTGCGTTCGGCGAAGAACCCCGCGAGCGGGATGGTCCCGGCGATGGCGATCAGGAACGCGCGGGCCAGTGGCCACCTGCCCCTGACGGTGAGCTCGAGAACGGTCAGCAGGTACCCGATGTAGAGGAAGCCGTGGATCGGAGCGACGATCTCGACGAGCCCCGGCTCTCCCGCCAGGTACTTCAGCGGCATCGCCACGAGTGTCAGCACCAGCAGCATCACGGCCGTCGTGTAGGCCATGACGCGGTAGCGGGTCAGGGCGCCAGACGTCACATCAACACCTCGATCAGGGGAGGGACGCGAGGGACGCGCCCCCCTGTGGGCGGGCTCGCCGCCCGCCGAACACGAGCGTAACCGGCGGCGGTGCAGGTCCCGGCGCCGCCCCTGACCCAGGCCGGTCCGGCACCCACCCTGCGCAGCGCCTCCAGGGTCTCCGGCACCTCGTTCACCACGACGGCGTCGACGCCCGCCTGGACCAGCCGCACCGCGTCCTGCGGCCGGGGGCACCAGGCGCCCACCTCGAGGCCTGCCTGATGGGCGACGCGAACGGAGTACGAGGTCTCCCGGACGACGGGAGCGGGGTCGGCGTCGTTGCGCCCGTAGGACTGCCAGTGCGCGAACACCGCGTCGAAGCCGAGATGGGCGGCCATCGGCACCGCCTTGCGGAACGGGAAGCCCAGCCACGTGAGCAGGCCGAGTGGCAGGCCGGGGACCCGCTCCCGCAGGATCATCAGGCCCGCGGCGTCGAAGGACGTCACGAGCAGGGGGCGACGTGCGGCCTCCTTGTCGAGCAGCGGCGCGAGCCAGGCGGCGGTCGTCTGGTCACGCGGGCGCGTCGCGTCCTCCAGCGAGGTCTTCACGTCGACGTCGACGCCCACCTCAGGGGGGATCACGTCGAACACTTCCTCGAGGCTGATCAGCCCGCGAGCGGCAGCCTCGTGCGCGGCCAGGTCGGTGACGAACTCGCCCCGTTCGCAGGTGGGATAGTGCATCGCCACGAGCGCGCCGTCGCGGGTGCGGCGGACGTCGACCTCAACCCAGCTCAGCCCGGCCTGCACGGCCGCCTGGAAGGACGCCACGGTGTTCTCCTCGTGGCCGTCGACGACCCCCTTGCCCAGGCCGCGATGCCCGATCACGGCGGGCTTCGTATCGAAGATCACAGGCACTCCCGGTTACCGATGCCCAACGCCACCGGTCCCCTCGACCTGGACCCGGCCACCCTCGGGCCACCCTAGTGGCCGTTCGTGGCCGAGGAACACGCCGACAGACCTATCGACGATGAGTAGTCTCATGATTACGCTATGCATACGCCCGGACGAGTGAAATGACCCATTCGAGGTAACGGCAGCGCAGCCCGTTCACGAGGATGTCCCGGCGAGTAGGTGCGAGAAGTCACACAGGCTCGGGAGTCTCATGGGAGACCGGCAGGACCAACCGGCACCACTAGCGACCCTGCGGCTGCTGCATCGTGCCCTCGCCGCTCTCAATGCCGCACGTGATCTCCGGACCACGTTGCAGGCCACCGTCGACGGGGTGGTGTCCAGCCTCGGGTTCGCCGTCGCCGCCGTCACCATCGTGCGGCCGGACGGCGATCTCGAGGTCGCCGCCCTGACCGGCAGTGACGAGGCGCGGCGGGCGCTCGCGGGCCGGGTGAGTTCACGTGCGTCGTGGGACCAGCTCATCGCGAGCGCGGAGGTGTGGGGCAACGACCTGCGCTACCTCCGAGTCGATCAGCCGTGCGCCCTCGGCGTCCCCGAGTGGAGTCCCGAAGCCGCCGTCGGCGGCGACGACCCGGATGCCTGGCACGCCCACGATGCGCTCTTCGCCCCCCTGCGCACCCCGGATCAGCAGCTGGTCGGGGTGTTGAGCGTCGACCTGCCCGTCGACGGGCGACGCCCGGGGCCCTGGCAGCTGGAGCTCCTCGAGATGTTCGCCTGCCAGGTCGCGATCGCGCTCGACAACGCGCGGCTGCACCACGAGACGCTGCATGCGCTCGGCGGCCTGGAACGCGAGCAGCGGGCGCTGCGGGCCAGCGAGGACAGCTTCCGGCAGGCGTTCGAGACCGCTCCCAGCGGCATGGCGATGAGCAGCCTGCAGGACGCCGACCGCGGGCGGCTGCTGCGCGTGAACGACGCGCTGTGCCACCTGCTGGGCTACTCGGAACGGCAGCTGCGCCGCACCGGGCTGATGGCCGTCACCCACCCCGACGACCGCCGCATCCTCGCGGGGCAGGAGACGTCGACGAAGGTCGCCGAGCTGCGGCTGATCCGCTGCGACGGGGAGGCGCTCTGGGTCGCGGTGCGGTCCTCGGTCGTGTTCGACACCGACGGCGGCCCGCATTTCCTGCTCACCCACGTCGAGGACATCGAGGACCGCAAGCGCTACGAGCAGACCCTGGCGCATCGGGCGACCCACGACTCGCTCACCGGCTTGCCCAACCGCGGCGAGCTGCACATGCGGCTGCAGGAGATCCTGGAGCGGGGCTCGGCGCTCGCCGTGATCTTCTGCGATCTCGACGGCTTCAAGTCGGTCAACGACACGCACGGCCACCACGCTGGCGACACCGCGCTCAGGGAGGTCGCCCGGCGCCTCGCGTCGGCGGTCCGCGACGGTGACACCGTGGCCCGGGTCGGTGGCGACGAGTTCGTGGTGGTCGCCGAAGGGGTCGGTGCCGTGGAGGTCGAGGACCTTGTCACGCGGCTCGGCCGGACGTTCGACACCCCGATCACGTGCGACGGCCACCAGGTGAAAGTGGCGGCGAGCTTCGGGTTCAGCCGCACCGACATGCGCACCACCGCCGAGGAGCTGCTGCGGACGGCCGACCTCAGGATGTACGAGTCCAAGCGCTCCCGGGCGCACGCCGCCGGCTGAGGGCGCGCGACCGGCCGGGCGCGTACAGGCGCCTACCGAGAAGGGTCAGCGCAGGCGGATCGAGAGCGGTAGCCCAGGCCCGAGGCCGAGCCGTGCCGCCGCGCTGGCGCCGCTCACGGCGACGGACACCAGCCCGGCCGAGTCGACGTAGACCAGCAGCTCCCCCGGGGCCGCGGCACCGAACGTCGTGCAGCAGCGCATCGCGTGGCTGCGGCCGCCGGCCTCCAGCGTGACGGTGTCCCCGGCGGTGGCGCCGACCCCGGGGAGGGCGTCGGCGGCGAGGCTCGTCTGCACGTTGCCGAACCGGTCCACCGTCAGCACCTCGCCGTAGCCGACCCGGTCCTCGACGCGGCTCACCGGCTCGGGCAGCCGGACGAGGGTGTCCAGCGCGAGCCGCGGTCCGACGTCGGTGAGCGGCAGGCCCCCCGCCAGGTGCGCGGCCACGGGCGCGAACACGTCCCTGCCGTGGAACGTGGGCGACACCGGATGCAGCATCAGGTCGCGGCGGGTGATCTCGTAGGCGCGCTCTGGGCCGCCGACGGCGTCGGCGGCCCACGGCAGCACCCCGTTGTCGGGCCCGACGAAGGTGTGCTCGCCGGCCTGGACGGCGATGCCGCGCCGCCGGGTCCCGACACCCGGGTCGACGACCGCCACGTGGATCGCGGGCGGCAGGTACGGGACGGTCTGGGCGAGCACCACCGCGCCGCGACGGATGTCGCCGGCCGGGATGAGATGGGTGAGGTCGAGCACGGAGGAACCGGGTGCGATGCGGTCGAGCACCCCGTGACAGCTCGCGACGAACCCGTCCTCGAGACCATAGTCGCTGAGGAACGTGATGGCGGTCATGGTCCTATGATCCGCGGTATCTTGTGGGGCGGCCTGACCGCGTCGCCGCACGAGGGAGGCAGACCGATGGACGCCGCCAACCCCCGCGCCGCCTCGTTCTCGGAGGGCCTCTCCGAACGCGAGCGGGCGATCCTCGCGTTCGAGCGGCAGTGGTGGAAGTACACCGGTGCCAAGGAGCAGGCGATCCGCGAGCTCTTCGACATGTCGGCGACGCGCTACTACCAGATCCTCAACGCGCTGCTCGACCGTCCCGAGGCGCTCGTCCACGACCCCATGCTCGTGAAGCGCCTGCGGCGGCTGCGGTCCGCCAGGCAGCGCGCGCGGTCGGCCCGCCGTCTCGGCGTCGAGGCCTGAGCCGTTGCCCTGTCCAGAAACGTTCACATCCAGGACGGCCGCGGGCGCCGAGGGGCTCGCGGCCCTGCTGCGCGAGCCCGCGCGGGCGGTCGTCGCGCTCGACTTCGACGGCACGCTGGCGCCGATCGTCGCCGACCCGGAGCGGGCCAGGGCGCACCCCGGCGCCGTCCCGGCCCTGCGGCGGCTGGCGCCACGGCTGTGCGCGGTCGCCGTCATCACCGGACGTCCCGCCGAGGTCGCGGCGCGCTACGCGGGCGTCGCGGGGATCGCCGGTCTCGAGCGGCTGACCGTGCTCGGGCACTACGGGCGCGAGCGGTGGGAGGCCGGCACCCAGCAGGTCCGGACGCCTGAGCCGCCTCCCGGGGTGGACGCGGTGCGCGACCGCCTGCCGGCCCTGCTCGCGGACCTGGACGCGCCCGCAGGCGTCGCCATCGAGGACAAGGGCAGCGCGGTCGCCGTGCACGTGCGCCGCAGCGCCGACCCCGATGCGGCGCTCGCGATGCTGCGCGAGCCGCTGGCCGCACTCGCCGCCCGGCAC
>JBOHCZ010000385.1:0-2871 GCA_050699195.1 Streptomycetales bacterium | reverse complement strand
GGGCGTGCGAGGCGCCACCCCCGAGCGCGGCCGCGCTGCGGACGCTCGGGATGTAGCGGTCCGGACGGGTCGCCGACGGCAGGGGGCCACCACAGCCAGCTAGAGCAGGGACCGGAGCCTCAACAGGTCCCGCACGCCCGCCTCGAACTTCACGCGACCCTTGGCCCACGCTGAAAGGAAGTCCAGCTTGCCGTCGACGAGGGCGATCAGATCATCGCTGCTCATGGTCAGCCGCACCTGTGCTCGCGGCGCACCCGGCTGGCCGGGCCCGATGTCGGGAAAGGTGACGATGTCACGGATGGCACCCTCGCTCAGCCGTCCGGCGAACGTCAGTCCCAGGTCCGGGACCCGGCAGCTGAGGCTCCGTTCCACGGCCGCTGCCCGGCGCGCGCGGTCGTCCGCCTCGCCCATCTTGGCCGCGAGTTCTCCGATCGCGCGGCGGCACTCCTCGACCGTCGCCATCGTGTGGGGCCCCTCCCTGCAGAACCTTCCCGACCGCAGGGAGGTTACCGGCTCGGGGTAGTCCCGCGGCGGTGTCGCCACCGTTGCGCGCCGCGGACCCGCGCGCGGTAGCGTTTCGAGCAGGTTGGGGCGTCGCACGCCCCGTCCCGGGTGGCACACCGCGTGGCGGCGGTCGATCGTGACCGACGCATTGCGCGGCTGTGGCCAGGACATTCATCGAGTACAGACGAGGGGCCCCGATGCAGGATTCACTCCCTAAGCGCATCCAGGGGCTCGCCGAGGAGTTCCTCGCGGCGAGCCGGTCCAGCCGTGAGGTGCTGGTCGGGATCGTCCGTACGGAGGTCGAGAAGACGGTGTCCACGCTCGGCCTCGTGCGGACCTACGACACCGCCCAGATGGCCGACGCGATCAACCGGCTCGAGAGCCGCGTCGCCGAGCTGGAGAAGCAGCTGGCATCCGTCGAGAAGCCGCCACGGCGGGCCGCGGGTGGAACGCGGGCGCCGTCCGCATCGCGTCGTACGGGCCAGGCCTCGAAGCAGGCCGATCCGCAGTCGCAGTCGAAGCCGCGGTCGCGGCGTAGCGGATCCTGACCGATCACCCCGCCGGAGGAACGGCCGTGACCAGTCCCGACCATCGCGAGTACCCGCAGGCGGGCCCGCCCGACCCCTTCGGCCACATCGAGGTCCAGCCCACAGGGGACCCCGGTGTCGACGCCGCCGTCGCGTCGCTGGCCGAGCTCTCGGACCTGCCCGTCGAGAAACACGTCGCCGTGTACGAGGACGTCCACAGGCAGCTGCGGGACACTCTCGCCGAGCTCGACGGAGGCTGACCGGTGATCCCCCGGCGGCGGCTGGACGCGGAGCTGGTGAGGCGAGGCCTCGCCCGTTCCCGCGAACAGGCCGTGGAGCTCGTGACCGCCGGCCGGGTCTCGGTCGGCGGCCGGGTCGCTGCCAAGCCCGCGAGCCAGGTCGGAACGGGAGTTCCGATCGTCATCGCCGAGGTGGACGCCGGTCCCGGTTACGTCTCCCGCGGCGGGCCCAAGCTGGCGGGGGCGCTGGCCGTGTTCGTGCCGCGCGGCCTGCCGGTCAGGGGGCGGCGCTGCCTGGACGCCGGCGCCTCCACCGGGGGCTTCACCGACGTCCTGCTCGGGCACGGTGCCGCCGGTGTGGTCGCCGTCGACGTGGGCTACGGTCAGCTCGCGTGGTCGCTGCGCACCGATCCCCGGGTCACCGTCCTCGAGCGGACGAACGCCCGGGAGCTGCGACCCGAGCTGGTCGGGGAGCCCGCGGGGCTGGTCGTCGCCGACCTGTCCTTCATCTCGCTGCGTCTGGTGCTGCCCGCGCTGCGGGTCTGCGCCCGCCCCGACGCCGATTTCCTGGTCCTGGTCAAGCCGCAGTTCGAGGTGGGCCGGGACGACGTACCGGCGGGCGGCGTGGTCCGTGACCCCGAGCTGCGCGGTTCCGCCATCCAGGCCGTGGGGGCGGCCGCCGAGCGGCTCGGGCTCGGAGTGGCCGGCGTGACCGCGAGCCCGCTGCCCGGCCCCGCAGGGAACGTCGAGTACTTCCTCTGGCTCCGCGCCGGGGCACCGCCGCTCGACCCGGCGCAGGCGCGCCAGGCCGTCCTCGAGGGCCCCGATGAGTGACCGCTTCGTCCTGCTCATCGGCCATACCGGGCGGCCCGCGGCGCTGCGTACGGCGCACCTGCTGGTCGAACGGCTGGCGGGAGCGGGCATGGGCGTACGGGTCCTCAAGCCGGAGGCCGAGGACCTCGCGCTGCCCAACACCACCGCGGTCCCGCCCACCCCGGCCGCGGCGGAGGGCTGCGAGCTGGTGGTGGTCCTCGGCGGGGACGGGACGCTGCTGCGCGGTGCGGAGATGGCTCGCCCGTCCGGCACACCCATGCTGGGGGTCAACCTCGGGCGCGTCGGCTTCCTCGCCGAGGCCGAGCGCGAGGACCTCACCGAGGTGTCGGAACGGATCATCGAGCGGCGCTACGACGTCGAGGAGCGCATGACGCTCGACGTCCTGGTACGGGCCAACGGCGACGTCGTGGCACGCGACTGGGCGCTCAACGAGGCGTCCGTCGAGAAGGCCTCGCGTACCCGGATGCTGGAGCTGGTCGTCGAGATCGACGGGCATCCGCTGTCCCGGTGGGGATGCGACGGCGTGGTGTGCGCCACGCCGACGGGCTCGACGGCCTACGCGTTCTCGGCCGGCGGTCCGGTCGTGTGGCCCGAGGTCGAAGCGCTGCTCCTGGTGCCCATCAGCGCCCACGCGCTCTTCGCCCGGCCGCTGGTCGCCTCGCCGCACTCCGTGCTCGCGGTCGAGGTCCAGCCGGAGACCCCCGGCGGGGTGCTCTGCTGCGACGGGCGCCGGACCGTGGAGCTGCCCGCGGGCGGGCGCGTGGAGG
>JBOHCZ010000384.1:0-2583 GCA_050699195.1 Streptomycetales bacterium | reverse complement strand
GTGCTCGGTGCCGCGGCGGCGCTCGGCGCGGCACTGGCTCTCGGCTGGGGCGGGCTGTGGCTGCAGGGAGAGAACGACGCCGTCCGGACCGTCTCTGCGCGCGACGGCGCGAGCGGGGTCAGCGCGTCGGTGGACTACCGGGCCGTGCCGTGGGGCACCTCGCTGACCCTGCAGCTCTCCGGGATCCCCCCGGGCGCGCGCTGCCGGCTGCTCGCCGTCGGTGGCGGCGAGCGGGAGGTGGCCGCCAGCTGGCACGCGACCTATCACGGCGGGGTCACCGTGCCCGGCGCCGTGGCACTGCCGGTGTCGGGCATCGACCGCTTCGAGGTGGTGACGTTCGGCGGCGAGCAGCTCGTGGCGGTGCCGCTCGCTGATCGATGAGGCACACTGGGATCCGTGCTCACGGGCGTCCTGACCGGCGTGGTGGTGCTGCTTGCCGCCACGGCGTTCGGGCTCGCCTGGCGGCGGTGGAACGGCCGGCTGCGCGGGCAGGTCGCCGGCGAACGCCTCACGGTCGGCGACCTCGGTGCTCCGCTGGGTGAGCGGGTCACGCTGGTGCAGTTCTCGACGGCGTTCTGCCAGCCCTGCCGGGCGACTCGGCGGATTCTCGCCGACGTGGCGGCGATGGCCGAAGGCGTCGCCCACGTCGAGGTCGACGCCGAGTCCCACCTGCCCCTGGTGCGCCGCCTCGGTGTGCTGCGGACCCCGACCGTGTTCGTGCTCGACCGGGACGGTCGCATCGTGCGGAGGGCGAGCGGTCAGCCCCGTAAGGCTGATGTCATCGCCGCCCTCGGCGATGCGGTTTGACGTTTCCGCGACACGCTTCTCAGATTTCGAGATGTGCATGACAGCGCGCAGCCGGCTTCGTACGATCGGGAACGTGCACCGGCAGGCCGACCTCACCCAGCGACGCGCAGTCGATTTCTGTCGCGTTGCGGCCTGCCTTTGTCCGATGCTCTGAGTGGGACGTTCCGCACCCTCTGCGACCGTCCCTGCTAGCGCCGTTGTCCGCGCGAGTCAGGAGCATCACCGATGAAGATCGATCCACGGGGGCCGCGTTTCGTGGCCGCCCTCACCACCGCCGTTCTGCTCGTGGTCCTCGTCACGCGTAGCGGCTGGCTGCTCGCCGCCCAGGCCCTGGTGTTCGGGGCCGGCGCCGCCTTCGGGCTGCGCTTCGCGCCGTACGGCTGGCTCTTCCGCCGCTTCGTCCGCCCGCGGCTGCGGCCGCCCACGGAGCTCGAGGAGGAGGCGCCGCCCCGGTTCGCCCAGGCGGTCGGCTTCGGTTTCGCGGCGATCGGAGCGATCGGCTTCTTCGCCGGCTCCACCGCCGTCGGGATGGTGGCGACCGCGCTCGCACTGGCCGCGGCCTTCCTCAACGCAGCCTTCGGTTTCTGCCTGGGCTGCGAGGTCTATCTGTTGATGCGCCGTTTCTACCCTCGCAACAAGGAGGTCTCAGCATGAGCCGTTCCGAGGTCCTGGTCGACGCCGACTGGGTCGAGTCCCGCGTCGACGACCCCAACATCGTCCTCGTCGAGGTCGACGAGGACACCTCGGCGTACGACCAGAATCACATCAGGAACGCGGTCAAGATCCACTGGAAGGAGGAGCTCCAGGACCCGGTGCGCCGCGATTTCGTCACCAAGGAGGGCTTCGAGCAGCTGCTCTCCGGCAAGGGCATCTCCAACGACGACACGGTGGTGCTCTACGGGGGCAACAACAACTGGTTCGCGGCGTACGCGTACTGGTACTTCAAGCTGTACGGGCACGACAACGTCAAGCTCCTCGACGGCGGCCGGAAGAAGTGGGAGCTGGACGCCCGCGAGCTGGTCACGGAGGTGCCGGAGCGGCAGCCCACGCGTTACTCAGCGGACGGGGCCGACGGCCGGATCCGCGCCTTCCGGGACGAGGTGCTCGACGCGATCGGCCGGCAGAACCTCGTCGACGTCCGCTCGCCCGACGAGTTCACCGGCAAGATCCTCGCGCCGGCGCACCTGCCGCAGGAGCAGTCGCAGAAGCCGGGCCACATCCCCACGGCACGCAACATCCCGTGGTCGAAGGCCGCCAACGACGACGGCACCTTCAGGTCCGACGACGCGCTGCGCGAGCTCTACGCGGGCGCCGGCGTCGACCTGTCCAAGGACACGATCGCCTACTGCCGCATCGGTGAGCGCTCGTCGCACACCTGGTTCGTGCTGCACGAGCTGCTCGACCTGCCCAACGTCAAGAACTACGACGGCTCGTGGACCGAGTACGGCTCGCTCGTCGGGGTGCCCATCGAGCTCGGCGAGGCCTCCTGATGTGTGGCGGCAAGCCGGGTGGCCCCTCGCTCGAGGGTGTCGACGTCGCCAAGGAAGCGATCATCCAGGGCGTCGTCGCGCGTGACGGGCAGCCGGTGGCAGGCGCCTACGTGCGGTTGCTCGACACCACGGGGGAGTTCACGGCGGAGGTTCCCACCTCCGCCACCGGGCAGTTCCGGTTCTTCGCCGCCCCGGGTGCCTGGACGCTGCGCACCATGGCACCAGGCGCCACGGTCGACCGGTCGGTCGTCGCGCAGCGCGGCGCCGTGGCGGAGGTGGAGGTCGG
>JBOHCZ010000383.1:0-8080 GCA_050699195.1 Streptomycetales bacterium | reverse complement strand
GGGTGCTGCGAGGCCATCGCGTCGATGGACCTGCGTCCCGTGCTCGGCGCGATCGGCGCCCCCACCCTCGTGATCGCGGGCGCCGGCGACCCGGCGACCCCGCCCGCCCACGCCGAGACGATCGCCGCCGGGATCGCCGGGGCCCGGCTGGCCGTCGTCGACGACGCCGCCCACCTGGCCAACGTCGAGCAGCCGGAGGCCGTGACCAGGCTGCTGCTCGACCACCTCTGCGAGGAGCCCGCATGAGCGGCGGCTTCCCCGACCCGCCCGACGCCGGCTACCAGGCCGGCATGGCGGTACGCCGGGAGGTGCTCGGCGACGGGCACGTCGACCGGGCCACCGCCGCCACGACCGGCTTCACCGCCGACTTCCAGGACCTCATCACGCGCTACGCCTGGGGCGAGATCTGGGGCCGGCCCGGCCTTGACCGCCGTACCCGCAGCTGCATCACGCTCGCGATGCTCGCGGCCCGCCAGTGCTTCGAGGAGCTCGCCCTGCACGTACGGGCCGCGCTGCGCAACGGGCTCACCCCCGACGAGATCAAGGAGGTGCTGCTGCAGGTCGCGATCTACGCGGGCGTGCCCGCGGCCAACACCGCGTTCGCCGTCGCCCAGCGGGTGCTGGCCGAGGCTGACGCCGGCAGCACCGGGACCGCGGAGGACGGATGAGCGGCGGCGACGAACGCGGCCCGGAGTTCGTCCAGTCGCTGGCCCGCGGCCTGTCGGTGATCACGGCCTTCGACGCCGCACACCCGGAGCTGACGCTCAGCGAGGTCGCCCGGGCGACCGGGCTCACCAGGGCGGCGGCCCGCCGGTTCCTCCACACCCTGGCCAGTCTCGGCTACGTACGGACCGACGGCCGGCTGTTCGCGCTCAGCCCGCGGGTGCTCGAGCTGGGTTACGCCTACCTGTCCAGCCTCTCCCTGCCCGAGATCGCGGAGCCGCACCTCGAACGCCTCGTCGCCGAGGTCCACGAATCGGCGTCGGTGTCCGTGCTCGACGGCGACGACGTCGTGTACGTCGCCCGGGTGCCCACCTCGCGGATCATGACCGTGTCGATCAACATCGGGACCCGCTTCCCCGCCTACGCGACGTCCATGGGGCGGGTGCTGCTGGCCGGACTGGGCCCGCCGGATCTGAACGCCTACCTCGCCAGGGTCGACCTCGAGCCGCTCACCGGCCGCACGGTCGAAGCCGTCGCCGCACTGCGCAAGGAGCTCGACCGCGTGCGTACCCAGGGCTACGCCGTCGTCGACCAGGAGCTGGAGGTGGGCCTGGTTTCGGTGGCCGTCCCGGTGCACGACCGCACGGAACGGGTGATGGCCGCGATGAACGTGTCCTCGCACGCCAGCCGCACCACCAGGCAGTCGGCCCGGCGCGACCTGCTGCCCCCGCTGCGGGCCGCCGCCGGACGCGTCGAGGCCGACCTGCGCACCAGCTCGACCCGGACCGGCCGGTCGGTGTCCTGACAAGACCGCGCAGCCACGGGCGCCGGCTGGTTGCCGAGCCGGCGGACCGCTGGGAGGTCGCAGGCAACAAGCATGGCCGCGTGGCCAGCTTCGACCTGGAGCGGCCACGATCGTGACCGTCGATGCCATCGAGCAGGCACCAGCGCCATCGTATTACTGCGATATTACCGATGCGGTAGGATCGCAGGCATGAATGTGCGCCGGCTGTCGATCTCGGTCCCACCCGAGGTCGAGGAGAGCATCAAAGCGGCTGCGGAGCGGGCCGGCATGCCGGTCTCGTCGTGGCTGGCCGCGGCGGCGGCCGAACGCGCGGCCAGGGAGGCCGCGCTGGCGGACGGCCGGGCGGCCGTCGAGGAGTTCGAGGCCGAGCACGGGGTGATCCCCGAGGAGTACCGGCGCGAAGCCCGTCGATCCCTGACCGAGCACGGTCTGCTCGGTGACACGCGGGCCGCCGGATAGTGAGCGGGCTCATCTACGACGCCGGTGCCCTGCTTGCCGCCGAGCGACGCGACACGCGGCTGTGGGCGTTGCACGACGAGGCGATGGGCGCAGGCATCCTGCCGGTGGTCCCGGTCGTGGTGCTCGCCCAGGCATGGCGCGGAGGGCCACAGGCTGAGCTGTCGCGACTCCTGCGGGGCTGCCGCATCCTGCCGGATACCGAACCCATCGGACGCGCCGCCGGAAGAGCGTGCGCGGCCGCCGGGGCCGTTGATGTCGTCGACGCGATCGTCGTCGTCTCCGCCGCCGCCAGTGCCGCTGTCGTGGTCACCAGCGACGTACCGGACCTGGCACGCCTCGCCGAGGCCGTCGGTGTCAGGCTGCGCCTGCACCAGGTCTAGTTTGCCGCCCGTCACGGCCGGGCCAGCGCCGAGCGCACGGCCGGGACCACCCCATCGGCCATCAGCTGGCCGAGCCAGGCCGTGACGAGCCCGCGGAACACCGGCGACTCCGCCAGGTCATCGCCGAAGACCTCGGTGGAGGAGAGCGCGGCCGCCGCGATCCCGGCGGGCCCGTCGGCCCGGCGCACCCGCGCGGACAGTACGCCGGCCAGCACGTCCCGGATCTCGAGGGGAGCGCCGTCGTCGCGGACGCCGCGCAGGTAGCGGATCCAGGCGGCCACGGTCAGCGCGGCCCAGCGCGGTTCGCGGCCCCGCTCCAGCAGGAGCCGGACCGTGGGGAGCAGCCGCTGCGGCAGCTTGTGCGACCCGTCCGCCCCGATCTGCTCGAGCCGGTGGACGATGCGGGGGTTGGCGTACCGGTCGAGCACCTCCGCGCAGTAGGCCGCCAGGTCGACGCCGGGGGGCGCGTCGAGCACCGGCATGACCTCCTCGGCGGCGAGGCGTTCGAGGACCTCGGCGAGTGGGTCCTGCCGCATCGCCTCGGCGACGGTCTCGCAGCCGGCGAGCAGTCCGAGGTAGGCGAGCGTGGAGTGCGTCGCGTTGAGCAGCCGCAGCTTGAGCGTCTCGTACGGGGCTACGTCGTCGGTGAGGATCGCGCCGCCGCACTCCCACGCCGGGCGCCCGCCCGGGAAGATGTCCTCGACCACCCACTGCCGGAACGGTTCGCACACCACGGCCGCCCGGTCGGTGACACCGAGCCGGTTCCGGACCACCGCCAGGTCGGCGTCGGTGGTGGCCGGCACGATCCGGTCGACCATCGTCGCGGGGAACGTGACGTGCTCCCCGATCCAGCCGGCGACCCGCTCCCCCTCCCCCGTGGGCAGGTACCCGCAGAACTCCATCACGAGACGCCGCACCAGCGCACCGTTGCCGGCCAGGTTGTCGCAGCACACCACGGCCAGCTGGGCCGAGCCGGCCTGCTGCCTTTTCTGGAGCCCGCGCACGATCTGACCGAGGACGGTACGCGCCTGCGAGGCGTCGGCGAGATCCGCCGCCAGCGCCGGGTCGTCCCGCCGCAGCCGCCCGGTGCCAGAGTCGTGCCGGTACCCGGCCTCGGTAACCGTGAGGGTGAGGACCCGGGTGGCGGGCGCCGCGATCAGCCTGCGCAGCGCGGCCGGCTCCTCGGAGGCGAGCAGCGCCCGGCGTACGGACGCGATCACCCGCACGCGGTCGCCGCCGGCACCGCGCTCCAGTACGGAGAAGAGCCAGTCCTGTGCGGCGAGCCGGTCGGCGACCCGGCGGCTGCGCCGGCTCACCCCGCAGATCGCCCAGTCCCCGCCGGCCGCGGCGAGCGCGTCGTCGGTGTAGACCGCCTGGTGGGCGCGGTGGAACGCGCCGATCCCGAGGTGCACGATCCCGACGCCCCGCGCCAGCGCGTACCCGGGCCGCCCGACGCCTGCGGGCAACGTGTCGAGAGCCCCGGCCCCGAGGCGCCCGCTCACGGCTCCCCCGCCGTCCCGGCCCGCGCCGACCTCAGGCGCCCGCTGCGAGGGGGACGGCTTCGAGCACGTCCTTGCCGTCGTGACCGGCAAGCTCGGGCAGCGACACCACGGCGGGCGCGTGCTCGCACACCGGGTGCGGGGCGATCCGCAGCACCTGGGCGTCGAGATCCATGACGAGGGAGTACACCGAGCACACCCGCTCCGTCACCGGCAGTCCGGGGTCGGGGTGGCGGCAGATGCCGTCGGGATGGGAGTAGTGATCCCGTAGGGCCCCCTCGATGTCTGCGACGCTCACCCGGCGCTCGGCGAGCCGCCCGGCCAGCAGCCGCCGGGCGCGCACCGGTCGTAGCAGGGTGGAGGCGGAGCGGGCCTTGCCGATGTCGAGCACCCTGATGCCGGACTCGAAGTGGTTAGCGTGGGTGAGCAGCCCGTCGTCGGGCAGCAGGTGCCCGAAGTCACCGGGGGCCACCTCCAGATCGACCGCCTGCCCACCGGCGTCGGCCAGCAGCAGGTTCCCCGACGAGATCCGCTCGCAGTTCACCGCCGCCCGGATCGCGCCCGACAAGGTCCGCGCCTCCAGCGCGCCACGCAGCAGGAAGTGGTACGGAACACCCTCGCCGCCACGGTCCCGGTCGCAGACCAGGAGGTTGGCGCACACCCCCACGCCCGCGGAGTTGAGCCCGCTCTTGGCGAGCATGCCGGCCTCGGTCAGGCACAGCACGGTGTGCCCGGTCTCATCGGCGGTGGCCAGCAGGAACGTCACGGGGGCCTGCTCCGGGTGCCAGTCCCAGTTCTGCGCCAGCAGGGTGTGCCCGTCGGCGGTGCGCTCCGGCAGGACGGCGAGCGCGGTGCAGCCCTCGTCCCGGCGGTAGCCCGAGCCGTACAGCAGCTCGGTGCGGGCGTTGAGCGCGTACACCTCCTCGACCGGCAGCCCCGCGCCCTCCGCGAGCCCGTCGAGCATCGCCTGGACCCGCGGCTCATAGTCCGCGGCCACCCGCCGGTAAACCCCGCCCCAGTGCCGCACGTCGTCGCCGGACAAGCCGGCGTCGTCACGGAACCGGCGGCGGTAGAGCTCCACGTTCGCGGTGATCAGATCGGCCATGGCCTGCCCGTAGGCGGCGCCCATCGCGGGCGGCGTGCCCCTTACGGTCAGCAGCGGGATCGCGGTCATCGTGCGGGCCTCCTCCGATGTCGGATCTGTGCACACCAGCATCGCCTGCGGCGGCGGCCCTGCAAACCGTTGCGGCTCAGCCGATGCGCCCCTTGCCCGAGACCAGGGAGCGGGCGATCACCGTGCGCATCACCTCGTTGGTGCCCTCGCCGATGGCCATCAGGGGGGCGTCCCGGTACAGCCGCTCCACCACGAACTCCGTCGAGTAGCCGTACCCGCCGTGCACCCGCATGGCCTCCAGCGACGCCGAAAGCGCCACCTCGGAGGCGAACAGCTTGGCCATGCCGGACTGCATGTCCACCCGCTCACCGGCATCGGCCTGGGAGGCAGCCCAGTAGACCATCAGGCGGGCGGCCTGCAGGCTGGTCGCGATGTCGGCGAGCTTGAGCTGGATGGCCTGGAAGTCGCTGATCGGCTGGCCGAAGGCCGTGCGGGTACGGCTGTAGCCCAGCGCGGCGTCGTAGGCCGCCTGCGCGATGCCGACGCTGCGCGCGGCCACGTTGATCCGGCCGGTCTCCAGGGCCGAAAGCACCTGCTGCATGCCCCGGCCCTCGACGCCGCCGAGCAGGTTGCGCGCCGGCACGGGTACGCCGTCGAGGACCACCTCGCACGATTCCGTGCCCTTGTACCCGAGCTTGCCGATGTCCCGGCTCACCTCGAAACCGGGGCTGTCCGCGTCCACCAGCAGCACGCTCATCCCCCGATGCCGCGGCTCGGCGTCCGGGTCGGTCTTCACCAGCACCGGGAGTGGGTCGGCGTGCCGGGCGTTGGTGATCCACATCTTGGTGCCGTTCACCAGGGACGCGTCGCCGTCGCGCCGCGCGGTCGTGGTGATGCCCTGCAGGTCGGTCCCGGCGCCGGGTTCGGTCAGCGCGACGCCCGTCCTGCGGGTGCCGGCGGCGAGCTCGGGGAGGTAGCGCCCCTTCTGCTCCGCTGTGCCGTACCGCGCGATCATCCAGCACGACAGGGAGTGCGTTCCCAGCACGCCGGCGACGCCCATCCAGCCGCGCGAGATCTCCTCGAACACCAGGGCGAACGACACCATGTCCACGCCAAGACCGCCGTAGCTCTCCGGCACCGTGATGCCGAACAGCCCCATCCGACGCATCGTCTCCACGATCTCGGCCGGGTAGCGGCCGGCGCGCTCCCACTCCGCGGCCACCGGCGTGACCTCGCGGTCCACGAACTCACGCAGCGTCTGCCGGAAGAGCTCCTGCTCCGGGCTGAACGAAAAATCCATCAGCTGCTGACAGCCTCTCGGTCAGGGTGTACGGCCCAGGTACGCCGCCAGACGGTCGGCGACGGGGGCGCCGGGGGCGCACTCGACCTCCGGGCCGAAGACCATCCCGCGGACCTCGGGGGGGACGTTGCCGTACCACCTGCCGAACACCGCCTGCGTGACCTCGGGGTCCAGGGACCTGTCCTGACCGGTCGCCGTGGCGAGGTCCCAGCCGTGCACGAGGACATCCGCCAAGTGGATGTCGAACAGCCTGGGCCCCTGGCCGCCGGAGGGCAGGGTCGCCGTCCGCTCGACGGCGCCGGGCAGGCGCCAGGCGTCGAGGGCGGCCGCGGCGGACTCCTCGTACACCTCCGCCGGGTCGGCGTCGCCGAGGTGGTCCGCGCCCCAGACCGACATGTCGCTGTCCTCGCCCCGGGCGAGCGCGGGGAAGTAGCGGTTGCCCGCGATCACGTGGTTCAGCAGGGCCCGCACGTCCCACGCCTCGCACGGTGTCGGCCCGCCGCGCTGGGCGGGCGACACGTCGCGGAACACCCTGCCCGTCGCGGACATCGCGCGCTCGATCATCGTCTGATCGTCCATGGTCACCCCTCACCGGAGTCTCGTCGCCTGACCGCAGCGTAACGACCCGGGCCGACACGGATCCCACGGCGACGTTGATCCCAGAGCGCAGCGCGTACACCGCCGAACACCATGCCCCCGCCCTCGCGCGGCGAACCCCATCCGAGCCAGGGTGACCTGCGGCTTCACCACCGCAAGACGCTACGCCGTGCCGCATTGTGTTCGGCCGTGCCGCCCGCACCACGCCGAGTTCCGGTACGTACCCCCCGGGGCGCACGGGACGCGCCCCGGGGGGCCAGACCTCAGCGGGGAGGCGTCTCGTCGTTGAAGAGCCGGGTGACGACCTCGCCGTCCCGCGTGAGGTAACCGTTGATGATCGTGTCCGTGCTGTGCGGCGTCGCGAGGGTGCCGTGCGGGTCCAGCGCGATCACGCCGCCGGTGCCCCCGAGCTGGGGCAGCTTGTCCACCACGACGGTGGCGGCGGCATCCTGCACCGGGGACCCCGCGTAGTCGATCAGCGCGGCGATGTCGTGCGCCGCCACGCCCCGGATGAACACCTCGCCGGTGCCCGTGGCCGACACCGCCACCGTGCGGCTGTCGGCGTAGGTGCCCGCGCCCGGGATCGGCGAGTCGCCGATGCGGCCCACCATCTTGTTGGTGAGCCCGCCCGTCGACGTGGCGGCGGCGACTTCGCCGTCCCCGTCGATGGCCACGGCGCCGACGGTCCCCGTGACATCCGGCTCGGCCGCGGCCTGTGCCTGTGCGCCCTGGGCCGACTCCTTGGCCCGGATCAGCGAGTCCCACCGCCGCTGGGTGAAGAAGTAGTCCTGCGTCGTGTAGGGCACGCCGTTCTGCAGGGCGAAGACGTCGGCGCCGCGCTGGGAGAGGATGACGTGGCGGGTCCGCTCCATGACCATCCGGGCGAGCGAGATCGGGTTCTTGGTGTTGTGCACGCCCGCCACGGCACCGGCCTCGAGGTTCTCACCGTTCATGATCGACGCGTCGAGCTCGTGCTCGCCGTCGGTGTTGAACACCGCGCCCTTGCCGGCGTTGAAGTTCTCGTCGTCCTCGAGGACCCGTACCGCCGCCTCGACGGCGTCCAGGCTCGAACCTCCCCCGTTGACCTCCGCCTGGCCGGCCTGCAGGGCACGGGTGAGCGCGTCGCGCATCGCCTGCTCGCGCTCCAGCGTGAGACTCCCCCTCGGGATCGAGCCGGCACCGCCGTGCACCGCGATGACCACCCGGCGGGCCGCCACCGTTGCCGGCACCGTTGCCGGCTCGCTGCGGGCGGCCGTTAATACC
>JBOHCZ010000382.1:0-3243 GCA_050699195.1 Streptomycetales bacterium | reverse complement strand
GCCGCCGTCCACGGCGAGGGCCGTCCCCGTGGTCGCGCCCGCGAGCGGGCTCGCCAGGTAGGCGACGGCCGCGGCGACCTCCGCGGCGCTGACCAGCCGCCCCATCGGCTGGCGCGCATCGAGGGCGGCACGCTCGGCCGCCGGGTCGTCGGCCGAATCCAGCAGCCGGCCCACCCACGGCGTGTCGGCGGTTCCGGGGTTCACGCAGGTGACCCGGATGCCGTCCGCGACGTGGTCGGCCGCCATCGCCAGCGTGAGCGCGAGTACCGCGCCCTTGCTCGCGGAGTAGAGCGCGCGGTGGGGAATTCCGGCGGTGGCGGCCACGGAGCAGGTGTTGACGATCGCCGCGTGGCGGGAACGCCGCAGGTGGGGCAGTGCGGCGCGGGTGACTCGCACCACGCCGAGGACGTTGACGTCGAGCACCTGCCGCCACTCCGCGTCGGGGTTGTCGGCGACGGTGCCCTGTGCGCCGATGCCGGCGTTGTTGACGAGGATGTCGATGCCGCCGAACCGGGCCGCGACCTCCTCGACGCCGGCACGCACCGACGCGTCGTCGGTGACGTCGACCTGAACCGGATGCACCCGCGGGCCCGGGCCGTTGCCGGGGCGGGTAAGGCCGGCCAGGTTGACGTCGAACGCCGCCACGCGGGCGCCCCGTTCGGCCAGCGTCCGCGCGGTGGCCAGGCCGATACCCGAGCCGCCGCCCGTGACGATCGCGGTGCGGGACTCGAACTCGCTCACGCCTGGCCCAGCGTCTGGCGCTGGCGGCCGAGCCCCTCGATCTCGAGCTCGACCACGTCCCCGGGCCGCAGGAAGTCCACGTCGGCGCTGCCCAGAGCCACCCCTGCGGGCGTTCCGGTGTTCACGATGTCGCCGGGCTCGAGGACCATGAACTGGCTCAGGTACCACACCAGGTGATGGGCCCCGAAAATCATGTCCCCGGTCGTGCCGTTCTGGCGCAGCTCGCCGTTGACCCACAGCCGGAGAGCGAGCGCCTGCGGGTCGATGATCTCCTCCGTCGTGACCAGCCACGGCCCGAGCGGGTTGAACGTCTCGCAGGACTTGCCCATCACCCACTGGCCGCCGCGTTCGAGCTGGAAGGCCCGCTCCGACACGTCGTTGCTGGCCGCGTACCCCGCGATCACCGCAGGAGCGTCGTCGGGGGCGTCGAGGTAGCGGGCCGTGGCGCCGATCACGACCGCGAGCTCGACCTCGTAGTCGGTCTTGGTGGCGCCCCGCGGGATGAGGACCTCGTCATCCGGGCCGACGACGGTGCTCGGGGCCTTCATGAACACGATCGGTTCCTCGGGGATCGGCGCGCCGGTCTCCTCGGCGTGGTCGCGGTAGTTCAGCCCGATGCAGACGACCTTGGGCGGCCGGGCGAGCGGCGGCCCGACGCGGACGCCGCGGGGAGCGATCTGTGGCAGGTGGCCGGCGGCAAGCGCGTCCCGCGCCCTGGACAGGCCTTCCCCGGTGAGGAATCCGCCGTCGACGTCGGGGACGATCGCGGAGAGGTCGCGCAGCGACCCGTCATCGGCCAGCACCGCTGGCCGTTCCGCTCCGGCCGGCCCGACACGCATCAGCTTCACGGTGAGCGCTCCTCCCTGGTGGTCGCGGCGGAGACCCGGGCCGCTGACGAGGCGTCAGAGGCCGCCGGCCCACGCACTCGTCGGATGTATACCGGCCTGCTGTCGGCGCTGTCCAGGCCGGCCTATCGTGGGGCGCCGCCGAGGCGGGCGAAGTCCCCCCATAGGAGGTCGCAGAGCTGACGAACCAGCTGTTCGCGGGAGATGCGCCGCTCGTCGAGCCACCAGTCCCCGGCCCCTTGCACCATCCCGACGATCGCATGCGCCCAGACCACCGCCAGCTGCGCGGGGTCCTGGCCGAGCGAGAACTCGGCCCTGATGCCCCCGGCGAGCTCTTCGGCGAGCCGGTGTAGGAACCGGGTGAGCTGGCCGCGCACGTCGGGATCCTCGATGCTCGCCCGATCCATCAAGAACCGGTAGACCTGTGGCCGGCTCTCGATGACGGACAGGTAGGCGTCGATGGTGGCCTCGGTGCGCGTCCGCAACCCGCCCCGGGTCCGCAGCGCGGCCCGCAGGTCGGCGAGGAGGTCCTCGACGTGGCGGTCGGCGAGAGCCTGGTAGAGCCCTCCCTTGTCGCGGAAATGACGGTAGAGGATCGGCTTGGTGACGCCGGCCTCGGCGGCGATCGCGTTCATGGAGGCGCGCGGGCCGTCACGCATGACCACCCGGTCCGCGGCGTCGAGCAGCTCGCGGCGACGTCCTACCCGCTCGACCTCGTTCATGGAGCCGTTCACTTGACAGCGGTTACCTGCGGTAACAGGCTATCGGTTACCGCAGGTAACACAACCGTCGACGGGAGAACGTGATGAGCGGGTTCTCGCTGGAGCTCACCGACGACCAGCGGACGCTGCAGGGCTGGCTGCACGAGTTCGCCCGTGACGTGATCCGCCCGGCGGCGGCGGAGTACGACGAACGCGAAGAGACCCCGTGGCCGGTGATCGAAGAGGCCTCGAAGATCGGGCTGTACTCACTGGACTACTTCGCCCAGCAGTGGTTCGACGAGACCGGTCTTGGTGTGCCCCTCACGATGGAGGAGCTGTTCTGGGGCGACGCGGGCATCGCGCTGTCGATCGTCGGGACGACCCTGGGCGCCGTGGCCGTGGCCGCGACCGGTACCGACGAGCAGATGGGCGAGTGGCTGCCGCAGATGTTCGGCTCGCCGGGCGATGTCAAGCTCGCCGCGTTCTGCAGCTCCGAGCCGGACGCGGGCTCGGATGTCTCCGCCATGCGCACGCGCGCGACCTACGACGAGTCCCGCGACGAGTGGGTGCTCGATGGTACGAAGACCTGGGCGACCAACGGCGGCATCGCGAACGTCCACGTCGTGGTCGCCTCCGTCGAACCCTCGCTCGGCCTACGGGGTCAGGCGAGTTTCGTCGTGCCACCTGCCACCCCGGGGCTCTCCCAGGGGCAGAAGTTCGCCAAGCACGGCATCCGCGCCTCGCACACCGCCGAGGTGGTGCTCGACGGCTGCCGCGTGCCGGGCAGGTGCCTGCTCGGCGGGAAGGAAAAGCTGGACGAGCGCCTCGCGCGGGCCCGCGAGGGCCGGCCCGGCGGCCGGTCCGCGGGCGCGCTGGCGACGTTCGAGGCGTCCCGCCCCTCGGTCGGCGCCCAGGCGGTCGGCATCGCCAGGGCCGCCTACGAGTACGCCCTCGAC
>JBOHCZ010000381.1:0-9532 GCA_050699195.1 Streptomycetales bacterium | reverse complement strand
CCACAACGGGTCGGTGTGGCCGCACGACAACGCCCTCATCGTCGCCGGGCTGAGGCGCTACGGTCTCGTCGAGGTGGCGCAGCGCGTGGCCGTGGACGTGCTGGCCGCCGCGGAGAGCTACGGCGGGCGGCTGCCCGAGCTGATGTGCGGCTTCGACCGGTCCGCGCACTCAGGTCCGGTGCCCTACCCGACCTCGTGCTCGCCGCAGGCCTGGGCCGCCGCGACGCCCGGTTTCCTGTTGCGGACGCTGCTGGGCATCGACCCCTGCCTGCCCCGCGGCCGGCTGCGGATCGACCCGGCGCTGCCTCCGGAGATCGGCTCTGTACGGCTCTCGGGTCTCCCGCTCGGCGACGCTCGGGTCCTCGTCGAGGCCGGCGTCGGGGAGTTGCGCGTCGAGGGGCTGCCCGAGGGCGTCGAGCTGGTACGGGGCTCGCGCCCGCACGCGGGTGGTCCCCGTTAGGCTCACGCCCAGGCAGGCACCCAGGAGTCGAGGAGGCGCCCCCGGTGGGAGACAGCGAAGACGGCAGGGTCGGCGAGTTCGTGCGGCTCGAGGTCGAGGAGCGCATCGGCACCATCCGGCTCGACCGGCCGCCCATGAACGCCCTCAACGCCCAGGTGCAGGAGGAACTCGGCGCCGCCGCCCGCGAGGCGACCGGGCGCCGTGATGTCCGCGCGGTGATCATCTACGGCGGCGAGAAGGTCTTCGCGGCCGGAGCGGACATCAAGGAGATGGCGACGATGTCCTACCCGGACATGGCCGAGCACAGCGGCGCGCTGCAGGCCGCGTTCACCGCCGTCGCCCGTATCCCGAAGCCGGTGGTGGCCGCCGTCACCGGCTACGCGCTGGGCGGCGGGTGCGAGCTCGCGCTGTGCGCGGACTTCCGGGTCTGCGGCGACAACGCCAAGCTCGGCCAGCCCGAGATCCTGCTGGGCATCATCCCGGGGGCCGGCGGCACCCAGCGGCTGTCCCGGCTCGTCGGCCCGGCCAGGGCCAAGGACATCGTGTTCACCGGCCGCTTCGTCGAGGCCTCCGAGGCTCTGCAGATCGGCCTCGTCGACCGGGTGGTCGCGCCCGACGACGTCTACACCGCCGCACGGGGGATGGCGCAGCGGTTCGCCGGCGGGCCGGCGTATGCGCTGCGCGCGGCCAAGGAGGCCATCGACCGGGGTCTCCAGGTCGACCTCGACACCGGCCTGGCGATCGAGCGCCAGCATTTCGCCGCGCTGTTCGCGACCGAGGACCGGAGCATCGGGATGGAGAGCTTCATCGAGAAGGGCCCCGGCAAGGCCGAGTTCCGGGGGCGATGACGTGGCGGCCGGCTCTCCTTCCGACCGTGTCGATGGGCGGCTCGAGGCTGCCTGGCGGGACCCCAAGCTCGCGAACGTCGTCTACCACGACTGGGAGGCGTCGACCTACGACGCCAAGTGGGGGATCTCCTACGACGAGCGCTGCGTCGGCTACGCCCGCGACCGTTTCGTCCACATCGCGGGCGTGGACGGCTGGCCGTACGGGACGGCGCTCGAGCTGGGCAGCGGCACCGGGTTCTTCCTGCTCAACCTCAAGCAGGCGGGGGTGCTCGACGAGGGCCACGTCACCGACATCAGCCCGGGCATGGTGGAGGTCGCGAAGCGCAACGCCGAGGGGCTGGGCTTCACGGTCGAGGGCAGGGTGGCCGACGCTGAGTCGCTGCCCTACGAGGACGACAGCTTCGACCTGGTGGTGGGGCACGCCGTGCTGCACCACATCCCCGACGTCGAGCAGGCGATCCGTGAGGTGCTGCGGGTCCTGCGGCCCGGCGGGCGCTTCGTGTTCGCCGGTGAGCCCACGCGCCGCGGCGACTGGCTGGCCCGCCGGCTGTCCCGGCTGACCTGGTGGACCACGACCCGGGTCACGCACCTTCCGCCGCTGCGCGCCCGGTGGGCAAGGCCGAAGGGGGAGCTCGCCGCCGCGTCGGAGGAGGCCGCCCTGGAGGGGGTCGTCGACCTGCACACGTTCGACCCCGGCGACCTCGCCGATCTGTGCGCCCGTGCGGGCGCTGTGGGCGTCCGTACCGCCACCGAGGAGCTGACCGCGTCGTGGTTCGGCTGGCCGGTGCGTACCTTCGAGTACGCGGTCAACCCCGAGCGGCTGGGCTGGCGGTGGGCGATGTTCGCGTACCGGGGCTGGTCGCAGCTGGCCGCCCTGGACGAGAAGCTGCTGTCCCGGGTCGTTCCGGCGCAGCTGTTCTACAACGTCCTCGTCACCGGGGTGAAGCCGTAACGGCGCGCGGGCCTTCGCCGGCTTGCCCACGGTGACGGGTAGCTTCGGAGTCGACATGTTCTGGCGTGAAACCGATCCACGGCAAGCGCGATATCTGACGCTGGCATCGCTGCGCTGGGTGCTGCGCCAGCGCGCGTGGACGCCGTGGTACCTGCTGCGGTACTGGCGGTTCCTGCTCTTCCGGCTGCGCAACCCGCACGTCGTCACCGAGGGGTTCGTCTTCCTCGGCAAGGGCGTCGAGGTGTACGCCAGGCGGGGGTACGGCCGGCTGGTGCTCGGCCGCTGGGTACACGTGGGCGACGGCACCGCGATCCGGTGCCACGAGGGCAACCTGCGCATCGGCGACAAGGCGGTGTTCGGCCGGTACGACACCGTGAACTGCCACCTCGACATCGAGATCGGCGCGGCCGCCCTGATCTCGGACTGGATCTACATCTGCGACTTCGACCACCGCTTCGCCGACCTCCACACGCCGATCAAGGACCAGGGCATCGAGAAGGCCCCCGTGCGGATCGGCCCGGACGTGTGGATCGGGACGAAGGCGAGCGTGCTGCGCGGCACCCGGGTCGGGCCCGGCTGCGTCATCGCCGCGCACGCCGTCGTGACGAAGGACGTCCCGCCCTACAGCGTGGTCGTCGGCGCACCCGCCCGGGTGGTCAGGAACCGGGTCGAGGATTACGAGGCGGCTGCCGCGCACCGCGCTGCCCTCGCCGACATCGCCCGCAAGACCGCGCAGGCGCGGCAGGCCGGTGCCCGGCCCGCAAGCGCCACCACCAACGCCGATCTTGGCAAAATCGCCCTCACGGAGGGCGATGACGCGTCGGAAATGCCAAGATCGACGAGATAACGGGCCCTGAGGGTGGGCGTCAGCCGCGTTCCAGGGCGGCGCGGGTCAGCCCGAGCGGCGGGCTGCCGAGGTCGAGCAGCGCCGCGTGGAAGCGCTGCAGCGAGAAGCCTCCGTCCCAGCGCGCGCGGGCCGCCTCCCGCAGGTCCCCGATCACCAGCTTCCCCCAGGTGTAGCGGCCGTAGGTCGCGTCGAAGGTGCCGCGCCGCGCCTCGCTCGCCGCCGCGGCGCGCGCCAGGTAGGCGTGGTCCTGGAAGCGGCGCGTCGCCTCCCCGACCGTCATCGCGCCGGTGTGCAGGCCGATCGCGCAGCTCAGCCGGGTCACCCGTACCAGCGCCTCGATGCACACCCCCACGGCGAAACGCGGATCGTCGGCCCGGAAGCCCTCGTCGAGGCAGACCTCCTCGATGTAGTGCGCCCAGCCCTCGGCGAACGCCATCGAGAACAGCACCCGCCGCACGGGTGAGGCGACGTGGCGGAGCGCCCGGGCGTGCGCGAAGTGGCCGGGCGCCACCTCGTGCACCGTAACCGCCGGCAGGGTCGTGCGGCTGAACATCGACAGCCACTCCTCGACCTCCTCGCCCGGCCAGCTGGGGTCGGGCGGCGTCACGCGGTACCAGGAGGCCGCGTCCGGCTCCCCAGGCGCTGACGGGCACATCATCGCCATCGCCCAGCGCCGCGACTCCGGCGCGGGGCCGACCAGGCACACGCCGTCGAGGTGCGGGGCGAGCTCGCGCTCACGTGTGAAGGCGATCACCTCGTCGGTCTGGCGCCGGGCCTCGTCGATGACGCCGTCGATGTCGGGGTGGTCGCCCAGCAGCTCGGGGATGAGCTCGGCGGGGGTACGTTCGGGGTCGATCCGCGCGCACGCCTCGGCCAGCAGCGCTTGGAGGCGGCCGCGTTCCGTGTCGGCCCGCTCGGCGAGCCGGCCGAGATCGACGTCGAGAGCCTCGGAGACGCCCATCAGCCGGGCCAGACGGTCCCCGCCGAGGGAGGGGTCGGGGTCACCGTCGCGCGCGGCCCGCTCGAGGTGGGTGACCAGGCGCTCGTGGGCGGCGAGCGCCTCGGCGTCCTCGACACCGGAGCGGAGCCCCTGGACTGCGCCGAGCAGCGCCTGAGCGGTCGGCGCGCTGACCGCGTCGAGCGCGGCCACTGCCATGTCGACGGCGTCCGGCCACGCGGCGAGGTGGCGCCGCCGGGCGTCGGCACGGTCCCGCTCGGGCGCGTACTCCCGGTCGTAGCAGGCGAGCTCGAGGTTCTCGAGGTGGACGAGGGGGTCGCGCCGGTGCAGTTCGAGTTCGCCGAAGGCCACCCGCAGCCCGTCCTCGAAGGCCCGCAGGTGGGCCTCGTCGTGCGGGTCGTCCAGCCGGTCCCCGCCGAGCCGGGCCAGGCCGGCTCGTACGCCGTCCGGGGAGAGATCCTGGATCTGCCCGTCGTACTCGTGGAGGCCCGCCATCTCGCGGACGCCGCTCACGGTCACGTCACACACTGCGCGCAGGCGTGGATGCATGCGGGACACCGTAGACCCACGGCTGGGTGCCTTCCACACGATTACAGCGCGTCCCCGCCTGTGCTCGCGTACTGGTCTCAAGGGGGAGGCCACGTCTCGGCGCTTCGCCGCTGGGCGGCAATTCGCGGGAGAGCGGTTTCCGGCCGGACATCGAGGGGCTGCGGGCTATCGCTGGTGGCTTCGAATTCGCGCTCACGGCAGTCCGGCTAAGGAGCTCCAAGGCAAACACCCGTTGGTCGAATCTGAGGCAGACGAGCCGGTTCGAATGCGATTTCGGGGTGCCGTTTCGATTTCGCGATCTCTCAGTCGGTTTTTACTCATCTCCCGCTCAACCACATCCGGTTGTGTCTTTACGCTGTGGGACAGGTGATGCGTCTTGGCGGGCGGTTCTACGCGACGTTCTTCGAGGCGCCGCCGGATTTCCCTTTGGATGGCGTCATGGAGACCCGGCGTAGGAGGATGAGCGAACGCAACCATTCTGGTACTGGCCTCAGGATCTGGAATGGGCTGCGCGCTTCGGGCCGTGGGGTTTCCGTTACATCGGAGGCTGCGGGCATCCGCCGGGTCAAAGGATGGTCGAGTTCACCCGCCTCCGAGGTGGGCGTTCGTCTACGTTGCCGTGGCTACGTAACATCGCGGGGACCATCCCACGATTCCCCGGTAGGCGGAGTCAGCGGTAGACGCCTTCTGTGTCGATGGCTCCCCTCTTCGAGGATCAAGGGAGGACTCTGCGCTATGGTCGACTTAGGCTGCCCTTCATGTATACGAAGGGCTGCACTTGGTTTGAACGGATTCGAACTCTTGCAGGCCGCTGAATACGGGCCGTGCACGTGTGCCGAGCAGTTCATCGAGTCCGATTCTGAGGCGGGCTGCGACGGGGATTAGCGATGGCTCAGACGGCCTTGGGGACCCGGATGCCCGGATGCCCGGATGCGGTCCTCGGCGCGGGCTCGGCAGGTGCCGAAGCTCGAGGTCGGGCAGCTGGGCGCCGGGGTGGGGCCGTTCCTTGCGGGCGATCACCGGCATGCCCGGGGACCAGCCGGACACTGGTTTCGCGCTGTGTCGTGACCACGGGGACGGTGTGGCGCCGTGCTGTCCACGCTTTATATGACTCATCATCTCTTGACGCTGCTTCATACGACCCATACCTTTCGAGCCGACCGACCGTACGAACCCATGGAGGGGATCGCCGTGCACTTATGTCGTACCCGCCCACGCACGGGGCGAGCGCGGATCGGGCTCGCCGCACTCGCGGTTCTGACCGCTCTGGCGACCGCCGTGGTGACGGGGGCACCGGCCTCCGGCGAGGAGGAGGGCGGGCCGGACCGGCCGGACGACTGGCTGCTCAGCCAGCGGGCGTTTCCGGACGAGAACATCCCGCCAAACGCCTACCAGGACGCCATCGAGCAGGTCCGCGAACTTCGCGCGAGCAGCGGGAGATCGCCCTCGTTCGCCCGCGGGGACTGGACGTTAGCCGGCCCGACCAACATCGGCGGGCGCGTCACCGACATCGCCGTGGACACCGACGAGCCGGAAACCGTGTACGCGGCCGCCGCCACCGGGGGGGGTGTGGAAGAGCGTCGACTCGGGGCTGACCTTCGCCCGGGCCTGGCCCGAGGACCTTGGCCAGTCCATGGGTGCGCTCAGCGCCACGCCGGACGGCACGCTGTTCGCCGGCACGGGTGAGGCGAACCCGGGTGGGGGCAGCATCGTGTACCCGGGCTCGGGCGTCTACCGGAGCACCGACGACGCGCGTACCTGGCAGCCCGTCGGCCTCGCAGACTCGGGCAGCATCGGGCGCATCGCCGTCGACCCGACCGACTCCGACCGGCTGTTCGTCGCGGCGTCCGGTCCGCTGTTCGCCCCGGGCGGGCAGCGCGGCCTCTACCGCTCGACGGACGGCGGGGAGTCGTTCGATCTCGTGCTCCCCGGGCCCAACCCCACGACCGGTGCCGTCGACGTGGTCGTCGACCCGGTGCGGCCGAACCGGGTGTACGCCGCCCTGTGGGACCGGATCCGCGAACCTGACCTGCGCGACTACGGTGGCCCTGGTTCGGGGATCTACCGCTCCACCGACGGGGGCGACACCTGGACCCGGCTGACCGAGGGGCTGCCGCAGCCAGAGGAGGGGCTCGGCCGCATCGGGCTCGCCGTCGCGCCGTCCGACCCCGACCGGCTGTACGCGATCGTCATCCGGGGCAACGGCCGGTTCGAAGGCCTGTTCACCTCCGGAGACGCGGGGACGGTCTGGACGCGGCTCCCGGACACCGAGACGCTCGTCGGCTCCCAGTCCACCTTCGGCTGGTGGTTCGGGCGGGTGTGGGTCGACCCCGACGACGCGCGGCACGTGTTCGTGGCTGGCGTACCCATGATCGAGTCCACCAACGGCGGGCGCACCTGGGGGGCCGAGTTCGACGCCTTCCACGTCGACCAGCACGCGATGACCTGGAGCCCGCACGACCAGCAGCGGGTGTACATCGGCAACGACGGCGGGGTGTACCGCTCCGAGGACGACGGCGCACTCGGGGCGCCCTGGATCTCGGCGACCCGCGAGCCGTGGACGCAGTTCTACACGGTCGCGGTGAGCCGCCAGGACCCGTCGCGGATCTCGGGAGGATCGCAGGACAATGGCTCGCTGCGGTCCTGGGGCGAGCCCGATTGGAACACCTACGTCGGCGGCGACGGGCTGGAGAACCTCATCAACCCCGCAGACCAGGAGAACGTCTACGGGTGCTTCCAGTTCGGGAACTGCTTCCGCTCCGAGGACGGCGGCGACACGCTCACGAACATCACCCCCGGTACGGTGTCGGACCGCCGCAACTGGCAGACCCCGCTGGTGTTCGACCCCACCGACCCGTCGACCTTGTACTACGGCGGCGACCGCGTGAACCGCTCCACGGACCAAGGGCGCACCTGGCAGGTGATCAGCCCTGACCTGACCGGCGGACCGGGTCGCGACGAACGCCCGTTCGGTACGTTGACGACGATCTCCGTGGCCGCGACGGATCCGCAGCGCATCTACGCGGGCACCGATGACGCCCGGCTGTGGACGTCGGCCGACGGTGGGGGCACCTGGACACGGCTCGACGAGGGGACCGCCCTGCCCGATCGCTGGGTCACCTCCACCGCCGTGGACCCCCGCGACGCCGACAGGGCGTACGCCACGTTCTCCGGATTCCGCGCGGGCAGCAGCGCGGCGCACGTCTTCCGCACCACCGACAGCGGCGGCACCTGGACCGACATCAGCGGCAACCTGCCCGACGCACCGGTCAACCATGTGCAGCTCAACCCGGGCAAGGGGAACCAGCTCTATGTCGCCACCGACGTCGGCGTCTTCGGCACGCGCGACGGCGGAGGCAAGTGGTTCCGGATCGGTGAAGGGCTGCCGCAGGTGCCGGTGACCGAGCTGATGTTGCACCCGGAGGGCGACGCGCTGTTCGCGGCGACGTACGGGCGCGGGATCTACCGCGTTCCGCGCTAATCCCCTGCGAGCAGGTTGCCCTCCCGGACGGCCATGCGGAGCGGGCGCCGGGCACGGGCCGCGAGATCGGCCTGCAGCGCCCGCTCCTCGCGGATCGCCCTCTCGTAGCAGGCGAGGGTGCGCCGCGCGACCGAGGCCCAGGTGTAGTCGCGCGCGAGTACGGTACGGGCCTCGCGGACCAGCCGCCTGGCGAGGATCTCGTCGCGCAGCACGGACGTGACGGCCCCGGCCAGCCGCGCCACGTCCCCGGGAGGGACGAGCAGCCCGGTGACACCGTGCGCGACGAACTCCCGCAGCCCGCCCGTGTCGCTGACGACGAGTGGGGTGCCGGCGGCCGCCGCCTCAAGCGCCACCATGCCGAACGGCTCGTAGATCGACGGTACGACCGCGCAGTCGGCAGCCGCGGCGAGCGCGCTCAGCTCCTCCGCTCCGAGCCACCCGGTGAACGCGACCGCGCGGCCCAGCCGCAGCCGTCGGGCCAGCCCCCGCAGCTCCTCCTCCTGGGTGCCTCGGCCGGCCACGACCAGCCGCAGCCCCGGGTGGCGGCGCCGCAGCCGCGGCAACGCCTGGAGCAGGGTGTGGACGCCCTTCTCCCACTCCAGGCGCCCGGTGTAGAGGAGCAGCGGCCCGCCGTCGCCGTAGCGTCGCCGCATCACCGCCTCCGCCGCCTCCCCGCAGCTCCATCTCCCCACGTCGACGCCGTTGGGGATGACGTCCAGCTTGTCCCGCGGCGGTTCGAACAGCCGGTTCACCTCCCACCGCATGTGGGAGGAGCAGGTGATGACGCGGCGCGCCTCGTAGGTCAGCCACCACTCGACGGTGTGGATCGCGCGGTTGAGGCCGCCGGGCAGCCAGCCCTGGTGCCTGCCGGCCTCCGTGGCGTGGACGGTCGCGACCAGCGGCACGCCGAGGGCGTCCTTGAGCGTCGTCCCCGCGTGCGCGACCAGCCAGTCGTGGCCGTGCACGACGTCGGGAGGGGTCTCGCCGGCTGCCCGCAGGGCAGCGCGGGTGATGCTGTGGTTGAAGCCCATCACCCAGGCGAGAAGGTCGCTGATCGGCACCTGCGGCGGGTCCTGGGGGACGCGGATGACGCGCACCCCGTTCACCACCGTGTCGTATGGCACGCCGTCCGCGTGCTGGGTCACGACCGTGACCTCGTGGCCGGCCGACGCGAACGCCTCGGCGAGCGCGTGCAGGTGGCGGCCGAGCCCGCCGTACACGAGCGGTGGGTACTCCCAGGAGAGCTGCAGGATGCGCACGCCGCGCGATGCTACTAGCGAGTAGACCCGGCGGCGGCAACCATGCCGGGGCGGCCGCGGCACCTCACCCGCGGGTGGGTGCGAGCAGGCGGGCGTCCAGGTGCGCGAACGGCCCGTCGGCACGGCGGAACTCCCGCGCGAGCGCGACCGCCTCCGGTGCCGCGTCACCGTCGCCCTC
>JBOHCZ010000380.1:0-5546 GCA_050699195.1 Streptomycetales bacterium | reverse complement strand
ACCCGGACCTGCTGCTCCCGCTGGCCGACGGGCTCGAGGTCACCGGCGCCGAGTTGGTCTGGGGGCTGCGGCACGAGGGCGCGACGGGCGTCGGCGACCTGCTCGACCGCCGTACGCGGGTCGGCCTTGTCCCGGCTGACCGGGCCCGCGCGATGCCGGTGGCGGAGCGGCTGGCGGTCGACGCGTACCCCGCCATGACGTGACGCGGGCCGGACGGCCTGGTGCACGGGGGCCGTGCCCGGTCTCCGGGGAATTCGCTTGGCGTCGTGGACCGCGGGTGCTTGGGTGCGGCCTATGGACGAGTACCACGCCGCGACCTAGGGCGACCGCATCGCAGACGTCTACGACAGCCGCACGGCGGGCATGGCCGAGAACACCGAGCCGGCGGTCGCCTTCCTGGCCGGGCGCGCGGGGCCGTCGGGCGCACTGGAGCTGGGCTGCGCGCGAAACCCGTCGGGCCGGGACGCGAGCATGCACGACCCGGTCGGCCAGCGGGTCACGCCCCAGCACGTGGGCTTCGGCGGGGCGGCGTCACGCTGTATCCGGTGCAGCTCCGCTACCTTTGGCCGAGCGAGATCGACCTGATGGCCCGCCTCGCCGGACTGCGCCTCGCGGAGCGCTGGGGCGGCGCGGCGAGCCGTTCACCGCCGCGAGCACCAGGCACGTCTCGGTTTTACCGGAAATCCTCGAGTTGACCGCACGCGCCGTGGGAAAGCGATCTACAGGAGGTGCCGACGATGACGACATCGGAACATGCCGGAGGCCGAGCAGGCCGCACCGAGGTCCGGGCCCCCGACCTTCCCGAGCCGATGAGCCACTACACCGACGCGGTGATCCACGGCGACCTGGTCTTCGTGTCCGGGTGTCTCGCGACGGACACGGAGGGCAACCTGGTCGGGGGCGACGACACCGCCGCACAGACCCGGCAGGTGCTCGGCAACCTCGGTAAGGCGCTGCAGGCGGCCGGGGCCGGCTTCTCCGATGTCCTCAAGGTGACCCTCTTCCTGACCGACATCGCCGACCGGGCCCGCATCAACCCGGTGCGCCAGGAGTTCTTCGGCGCCGCGCGGCCGGCGAGCACCCTGGTCGAGGTGTCGCGGCTGGCCGTGCCCGGTGCGAAGGTGGAGATCGAGGCCGTCGCCTGCCTCCCCCGCCGGTAGCAGCTTGCGTCAGGCAGTCAGCGTCAGGCAGTCAGCGTCAGGCAGTCAGCATGGGGCGCCCGTCGGACCCGAGGGGCCAGCCCGGATTGTGCGCGACCTCCCATGCGTGGCCGTCGGGGTCGGTGAAATAGCCGGAGTAGCCGCCCCACTCGGTCGCGGCCCCGGGCTTGAGCAACCGGCCGCCGGCGGTCACTGCCTGGTCCAGCGCGGCATCGACCTGCTCGCGGTCGTCGACGTTGACGGCCAGTGACACCCCCCGGAACCCGGTCGGTGCAGCGGGGTCGACACCGGGGTCGACACCGGCGTCGGCGGCCAGGTCGTCCCGCCCGAACAGGGCGAGCAGCCCTCCGGCGGTACGGAAGAAGCTGACCACTCCCGGCACCGACGCGGACGAGAGCGGCCAGCCGAGACCGCGGTAGAACGCGGTCGCGCGATCCAGGTCGGAGACACCGAGGGTGACCAGACTGACGCGGGCCGGAACGTCCACGACAACACCTCCACCCGACAGTCTCGCAGAGCGGGGGCCCGGCATTCCTCAGTACAGCCGGCGTGCCTCAGTACAGCCGGGCGCTGTAGAGCAGCAGCTCCTCGATCGCCATGGCGTCGAGCACGACCCGGTGCTCACCCGCCATGTCGAGCACGATCGCGTGCCCGTTGGGCAGCAGGTCCAGCATCTCCAGGCCGGTGCCGGAGAAGTGCCGCGGCTCGCCACCGGCGTACTCCTGCAGCTCTTCCACGGAGGAGAACATCGGGACGATCGGGTGCGGGGTATCGGAGAGCGTGAGGAACCCCGGCCGCTCACCCCGCTGGCAGTACACGGTCGAGTTGAGGAAGATCTGCTGGAACTCCTCGCCGGCCATCATGCCGGTCGCGAACGTCCGCACCGCATCGGTGAGCTGTGGGCCGCCCGGCAGTGCGTACGGATCCTCGCCCCAGCCGTAGTGATACACGTCAATGGAGACTACCGAGGTCGGGCAGCGCAGGTAGCCGCCGGGTCACGGAATCGGAACCGGGCTCCCACCGGCCGGGTTGCAAAAGTTACCGTCGGGTAGCATCATCGCTTGTTACTGATGAGTAAACTACCGGACGACCGGAGCCGCGACATGGGTCACTACAGGTCCAACCTCCGCGACCTCGAGTTCAACCTCTTCGAGGTGTTCGGGCGCCAGGAGGTGCTGGGCAGCGCGCCGTACACCGACATCGACCTCGACACGGCGAAGAGCATTCTCGGGGAGGTCGAACGGCTGGCGGTCAGCGAGCTGGCCGAGTCGTTCGTCGACGCCGACCGGAACCCGCCGGTCTTCGACCCCGTAACGGGCTCGGTGACCCTGCCGGAGTCGTTCAAGAAGTCCTTCCAGGCCTACATGGACGCCGAGTGGTGGCGGCTCGACCTGCCGGAGGAGCTCGGCGGCACGGTCGTCCCGCCCTCGCTGCGCTGGGCGGTCGCCGAGCTCGTGCTGGGGGCCAACCCGGCCGTCCACCTGTACTCCTCGAGCGCCAGCTTCGCCGCCGTGATCTACCGCCTCGGCACCCCCGAGCAGCAGCGGATGGCCCGCAACGTCGTCGAGCGCCGGTGGGGCGCGACCATGGTCCTCACCGAGCCCGACGCCGGCTCCGACGTCGGCGCCGGGCGCGCGAGGGCCGCCCGCCAGGACGACGGCAGCTGGCACGTCGAGGGTGTCAAGCGCTTCATCACCGGCGGCGAGCACGACCTCGCGGACAACATCGTCCACCTCGTGCTCGCGCGTCCCGAGGGCCACGGCCCGGGGACCAAGGGGCTGTCGATGTTCCTCGTCCCCAAGTTCCGCTTCGACTGGGACACCGGTGAGCTCGGCGAGCGCAACGGCGTCTACGCCACGAACCTCGAGCACAAGATGGGCCTGAAGGTCTCCACGACCTGCGAGCTCCGGTTCGGGGAGAAGCACCCCGCCGTCGGGTACCTGCTCGGCGAGATCCACGACGGCATCGCACAGATGTTCATGGTCATCGAGTACGCCCGCATGATGGTCGGCACCAAGGCCATCGCGACGCTGTCCTCGGGCTACCTCAGCGCCCTGGAGTACGCGAGAGAACGCGTGCAGGGCCCCGACCTCACGCGGGCGACCGAGAAGACGGCGCCGCGGGTGACGATCATCCACCACCCGGACGTTCGGCGTAGCCTCATGCTGCAGAAATGCTACGCCGAAGGCCTGCGGGCGCTCGTCCTCTACACCGCCACCCTCCAGGACGCCATCTTCGCAGCCGAGGCGCGGGGGGAGGCCGACGAAGCGACCGCGCGGGTCAACGACCTGATGCTCCCCATCGTCAAGGGCTACGGCTCCGAGAAGTCCTACGAGCTGCTCTCCCAGTCCCTGCAGGTGCTCGGCGGATCGGGCTACCTGCAGGACTACCCGATCGAGCAGTACCTGCGGGACAGCAAGATCGACACCCTCTACGAGGGGACGACGGGCATCCAGAGTATGGACCTGTTCTTCCGCAAGATCGTGAAGGACAGGGGCAAGGCCCTCGCCGGGCTGGCCGCCCAGATCCAGGAGTTCGCCAAGGGCGACGCGGGGAACAGCCTGCTGGCCCGGGAGCGCGAGCTGCTCGGCGCCGCGCTCGACGACGTGCAGGGCATCATCGGGGCGATGGTGGGCCACCTCACCAGCGTCGGCGAGGACGCCCGGGCCATCTACCAGGTGGGGCAGAACACCTGCCGTCTGCTCATGGCGCTAGGCGACGTCGTGACGGCATGGCTGCTGCTCCGGCAGGCCGAGGTCGCGCTGGTCGCCCGCGACGGGGCCGCGGGCGACGACCGGCTCTTCTACGAGGGCAAGATCGCCGCGGCGAAGTTCTTCGCCCGCCAGGTGCTGCCACACCTCGCCGCGGAGCGCGCGATCGCGGAGTCGACCGACAACACCCTGATGGATGTTCCCGAGGATGCCTTCTAGTCTCGTACCACGCGACGTCGCGGCATCAGCTGCCGTAACGTCAAGCTCCCACCATGAAGGGACGATATGGGTATCGGTGCGAGCATCTTCCTGATCGCCGCCGGCGCGATCCTCACGTTCGCGACGAGCTTCTACGTCTACGGCATCGACCTCAACGTGGTCGGCATCATCCTGATGGTCGCCGGCGCGCTCGGCATGTTCGCCACAATGACGATCTTCGGGCCACGGCGCCGCTCCAGCCGCGGCACCGTGGTATCGGAACGCCGGATGTACGACTGACGCGTGGTGCCGCAACGGCGGCACCACGACCACGCAGCCCGGGGGTGGGGGTCGGCCCGATCCTCGCCCCGGGGGCTGTTGCTCCCGGCCCCCGGGCCCTCAGCCTCCGGTGAGGCCGAGCTGGCGGAGCGCCATCTCCGTGTACACGGCGACGACCCGCCCGAGCGAGGGCGACGCGCGCGGCCGGTACCAGGACGCGAGATGCTCACCCATCGCGAGCAGCGCGTAGCTCTGGAGTCGCACGTCGAGAACGTCGGCCCGGCCCTGCGCGGCGGCAGCGTCGATCAGCTCGCGGAGCGTGGCCTCGTAGTGCTCGCGGAGCGCGTTGACCTCGCGCAGGTTCGCACGCGAGAGCGAGCGCAGCTCGGAGTAACCGATGAACAGCTCCCGGGCGCGGACCGCGTGCACCCGCATGTGGGTCTCGATGGCCGCGCGGAGTTTGCCCTCCGCGTCCTCGGCGCCCGCGACGGCCTTCAGCTGCTCGTCGATCAGGTCCTCCATCGCGGAGACCGTGATCCAGCGCAGCAGGTCCTGCTTTCCGGAGATGTGGTTGTAGAGGCTGCCGACCTGGATACCGACCTCGGCAGCGACCTGGCGGAGCGTGGTGGCTTCGTACCCTCGGCGGTGGAACAGCTCGGCGGCCGCCACGCGGATGGCCTCCGATGTCTTGACGCCCCTCGGCCTAGGCATGCGGGGCACCTCCCGCCGCACAGCTCACCGCTTGGCCCCGGGCCAGTCCGAGTAAACAGAACATGATCCGGATTTGTAGCAAAGGGTTGCGGTAGAGCACACCCGTCAGACCAGGAATTGCCACGTTCCCGCCAGGCACCAGAGACACGGGGAAGAATCGTACGCTCCCTGACGGAGATTGCGGAGGTGACACATGACTGAGCCGGTCGGTTTCCTCGGCCTCGGCGCCATGGGCCTGCCCATGGCCACCAGGCTGGTGGAGGGCGGGCACGACGTCGTCGCGTGGAACCGCTCAGTCGGCCCGGCACGCACGCTCGCGGCGCGCGGGGCGCGCCTGGCCGCGACCCCCCGCGAGGTCGCGGAACGGGTGGGGGTCGTCCTGACGATGCTCCCGGACCTTCCGGAGGTCCGCTCCGTACTGGAAGGGCCCGACGGGGTGCCCGCAGGCGCCCGGGCGGCCGGGGCGGCCGGGGAGGCCCGGGAAGCC